>JAQURX010000010.1 GCA_028715415.1 Candidatus Omnitrophota bacterium
CCGGCTTTAAAACCCGCTTCTATAATGGAAAGCTCGTTTTCACGTATAGTAACAGGATCGTCATTTAGCCCTAAAACACAGGCATATTCGCATAACGCAGGGCAAACCCTTCCTGTTATTTCAGGAAGATTGTTTGTAGCATCCAAAAGGGTAAATGCCTGTTTCCAATTGCCATTAAAGCTATAATCATTCCATTCCGGAATATAATTACCCAAAGGGCAAGCCCAATGGCAGAATGGAGTTGAACAATCCATGCAGCGTGACGCCTGTTCCTGAGATTGATTCTCTGAACGCATTTTATAAACATCGCTAAAATCCTTAATGCGTTCGCAGACTGCCCTGTAAGAACCAGTTTGCCTTCCTAGTTGTAAAAAACCTCTTTCTTTACCCATCTAGCGCCTCCGCTATATCAAGCTTTTCCTCTAATTTTATTCCTTCTAGGATACGCTTATATTCTATCGGTATAACCCTGACGAATTTTTTAAGATACTCCTGGATATTCTCAAGTATTTTTTTAGCTTTAATACTATTCGTGTATTTATAGTGATTACTAAGCAAATGATAAACCGTATCTTTATCATCGCCCTTGATTCTTTCTAATCTCACCATATCCAAATTACATTTATCTTTAAGGGAATTCTCTTCATCATACACATAAGCAATTCCTCCCGACATGCCTGCGGCAAAATTTCTCCCTGTCCTGCCTAAAACCACCACTCTTCCGCCTGTCATATATTCGCACCCATGGTCACCAACCCCCTCCACGACTGCATACAGCCCGGAATTCCTTACACAAAATCTTTCTCCAGCTACCCCGCTTATATAAGCCTCGCCTGATATTGCCCCATAAAACGAAGTATTCCCTATAATGATATTTTCATCGAGTTTGTAATCTACTTTTTTATCAGGATATATTATGATTTTCCCTCCTGAAATGCCTTTCCCAACATAATCATTGGCTAACCCTTCCAGTTCAAAAGTAACGCCCTTGGCCAGGAAAGCTCCAAAACTCTGCCCGGCAATACCTTTAAACTTACAAATCACCGTATCTTCTAAAAGCACATTGTCCCCACATCGCCTGCATATCTCTCCACTTAACATCGCTCCGCAAGCTCGGTTGGTATTGTTAATCTCCGTAGAAATTCTTACTGGTTCATTCTTCTGGACGCTTTCCTCCCACATCTTGATTAGTTTTTTATCAAGGACATAATCTAACCCGCTATCTTGCTTTATTGTACAATATTTCCCAACATTTTCCGGAAGCTCTGGCTTGTATAGTATTTTAGAATAATCCACTCCCTTTGCTTTCTCAGGGATTATCTCCTGATTTAATTCCAGAAGATCGGTCCTCCCGATCATCTCATCAATAGTTCTTAAACCAAGGCAAGACATTATTTCGCGTAATTCCTGGACTACAAAATGAAAATAATTCACGATATATTCCGGCCTGCCCCTAAACCTTTTTTGTAAAATACTGTCCTGTGTAGCAACGCCAACAGAGCAATTATTAAGATGGCAATGCCTTAACATTACGCATCCGATAACTACAAGTACTGCCGAGCAAAAACCATATTCTTCTGCTCCAAGTAACGCTGCAATCGCAACATCACGACCTGTGCGCATCTGCCCATCAGTTTGCAGGCGGACTCTTGAACGCAGATTATTTAGCAAAAGGGTCTGGTGTGTTTCAGAAAGCCCCAACTCCCATGGGAGGCCGGCATATCTTATAGAACTTCTGGGGGATGCTCCCGTACCACCGTCTCCGCCGGAAATAAGGATCATATCCGCATGCCCTTTGGCAACACCTGCTGCAACAGTCCCAACTCCAACTTCAGAAACAAGTTTTACGCTAACACGCGCTTTTGGATTTGCGTTTTTTAAATCAAAGATTAACTGTGCTAAATCCTCAATAGAATATATATCATGATGGGGCGGCGGAGATATCAAAGTAACTCCGGGGGTTGTATATCTGGTGCGGGCAATTATCTCGCTTACTTTATGCCCCGGCAATTGGCCGCCTTCTCCAGGCTTAGCTCCCTGAGCAATTTTTATCTGAATTTCATCAGCATTAACAAGATAATTTATGGTTACGCCAAACCTGCCAGATGCAACCTGCTTAATTGCACTTCTTCTTGAATCTCCATTAGGCAAAGTTATAAATCTATTGGGGTCCTCTCCGCCTTCTCCGGTGTTGGATTTTCCTCCGATACGGTTCATGGCAATTGCTATTGTTTCATGCGCCGCCCCACTTATCGAGCCAAAACTCATCGCTCCTGTTACAAAACGCTTCAGGATATTTTCCGCCGGCTCAACTTCATCAATAGAGATAGCATTAACCTTTGATTTATTAAATTTAAGCAGGCTCCTTAATGTAGTCGGGTTTTTCGACTGGTCATTGATTAAACCGGCAAACTCCTTATATTTTTCGTAATCCGCATTACTGGCCGCATCCTGCAAACTAGCTATGCTTTCGGGATTCCAGAGATGGAATTCTCCGTCTTTTTTCCACTGGTAAACCCCGCCGCTGGTTAAATACGCACCGTCTAAACTTCTTTCGGCATATGCTTCTTTATGCCTTTGTATAGTTTCATCAATTATTCCATCTAAGCTAACTCCGCCAATTCGTGTAACAGTTCCGGTAAAATATTTATTGATAAGCCCACTATCCAGACCAAGTGCTTCAAATATCTGCGCTCCGCGATAACTCCTAAGCGTTGAAATCCCCATCTTTGAAAGAATCTTTAATAATCCGTCTATTATTGACTTGTTATAATTTTTTAAAGCTTCCTTAATATCTAAATTAATCTCCTTTTCTTTAATCAGATATTCCACCGCTTCATAGGCAAGGTATGGATTAACACAATCCGCTCCATAACCAAAAAGCAGGGCGAAATGATGCACTTCTCTTGGCTCTCCGCTTTCAATCACAAGAGCAACCTGTGAACGTATGGTTTTCTTCACAAGATACTGGTGAATCGCACTCGTTGCCAAAAGCGAAGGAAGAGCAATATTATCTTTATCCGCGCCCCTATCGCTTAAAATAATAAATGAATATCCTTGTTCAATTGCATATTCCGCTTCAAAACAAATCCTATCAAGGGCGCGCAAGAAACCGTCTTTCCCGCTTGCTGCATCAAAAAAAGTATATATGGTCTTTGTTTTAAAACTATTAATATTGATGTCCCTGATTTTCTCAAGGTCTTCATTGGTTAAAATAGGATTCTTTACTCTTAACTTATGGCTATGTTTAGGCGTCTCATCAAGGATGTTTTTCTCCGGGCCGATAAAACTCTCCAAGCTCATTACAAGTTTCTCTCTAATTGAATCAATCGGAGGATTGGTTACCTGAGCAAAGAGTTGTTTGAAATAACTAAACAGGACTTGCGGTTTCTTTGACAAAAAGGCATGTGGGATATCACTTCCCATGGAACCCACAGGCTCCTTTCCTTCAAAAGCCATAGGCTTTATAACCATTTTTAAATCTTCCCGCGAACAGCCAAAAGCTTTAAGCTGAGAGAGCAAGTCTTGTGGTTTTTTATTGCTTGCCCCACCGCTAATCAGCTTATCCAAATCAACCATGCTCTCTTCATTCCATTTTCCATAAGGAGAACGCATAGAAACAGCTGTTTTAATCTCAGAATCTTCAACTATCCTTCCTGACTTAGTATCAATAAAAAATATTTTACCCGGCTCTAACCTTCCAGAAACTTTAATGTTGGCAGGGTCAATATCTAAAACCCCGACTTCAGAAGCCATAACCACAAAATCATCATTTGTAACAATGTAACGGGCGGGACGCAATCCGTTTCTATCAAGGATTGCACCGATATTTTTCCCGTCAGTAAAAGCAATCGCAGCCGGGCCATCCCAAGGCTCAATAAAACAGGCATGATATTTATAAAAATCCCTCAGCTCCTTACTCATATGCAAATCGTGTTCCCATGCTACGGGAATAAGCATCATCATGACATGTTCGAGCGGCCTTCCCGACAAAACCAGTAGTTCAAAGAAATTGTCAATTGCCGCAGAATCACTTCCGCCTTCAACTATAACCGGCTTAAGCTTCTCTATATCGGTCCCAAATAATTCACTTGAAAGCAGGCGTTCCCGGGCACTGACTCCATTTACATTTCCACGCAAAGTATTAATCTCACCGTTGTGTGCTAAAAATCTAAAAGGCTGTGCCAAATTCCAAGTAGGAAAAGTGTTGGTTGAATAACGCGAATGCACAAGGCACATGGCACTTTTCATAGATTCATCTTTAAGATCAAGAAAGAAATTATCAATCTGCCCGGGCATAAGCAAACCTTTGTAGGATAACGTACGGCAGGAAATATTAGTAATGTAAAAAGATTTCTTTTGCTTTAATTCAGATTCAAAAATTATCCTCTCAACCTGTTTTCTGATAACATAAAGCTTCCTTTCAAAATCTAATTCATCTTTTATGCTTTCATTCTTACCGATAAAGATATGTTCAAAAACCGGCTGGGTGCTTTTTGCCCCCTCTCCGATATCAGAATCGTTTATCGGCAGAGTACGCCAACCCAGTAATATTTGATTCTGTTCTTCAATAACATTCTCAAATGTTTCTTTACAGAATTTACGTTCCTCATCATCCTGAGGCAGGAATATTAACCCGCTGCCATAAGAAGCTAAATCCGGCAAATCAATATTATTCTCCTGCGCTACTTTCTTAAAAAAGCCGTGAGGAATCTGGATTAAAATCCCTGCCCCGTCTCCGGTCTTTGGGTCAGAACCAACAGCCCCGCGATGCGATAAACGGTGTAAAACCTCAACGCCCTGTTTTATGATGGCGTTGGATTTATCTCCTTTAATATTGCAAACAAACCCCACTCCGCAAGAATCATGTTCAAAGATAGGGTCATACAAACCTTGAGCTTTCATAGCTTTACCTCGCTTATAGAAATACCCAGCTTCTTAATCTTTGCGCGCAGGGTATTTCTGTTTATGCCCAATAATCTAGCAGCCTTCTTCTGATTTCCAAAAGTAACAATTAACGTATTCTTAATTAACGACTTCTCTAGCGAATCTAGCATAATATGATAAATCTTTCCTTCCTGCTCCTTAAGGAACATCCTGTCTAATTCTTTAAGTGCTCTTTCGATTTCTTGTGCATTAACGTCTGTCATTTTTCGCCCAAAGATTAGTCACTCTTGTTTATAAAAAATACCTGCTATCCTTAATGCATGGGCGGTTTAAACCGCCCATATTACCTGTGTTAATCTACAAACAACATCTCCCTGTATTTAGGTAAATCCCAAGCATCGTCTGAAACAACAGCCTCCAGAGCATCCACATGTTTTCTGATATGTTCCATTAAAGGCTTAAGTTCCTCAAAGTATAGCTTAGCCCGGCTTTCATTATTAAGCTCTTTGGCTTGTTCAAGCAATTTCACCATCTCACCAGCATTGCGCCTGACATAATAGATCTTCTCAACAACATCACTATAATGGGATTTCTTGTCATTAAGCGCGCCTAAATCAACCTTAAGGCCTTCTGACTTCTTTAGATTAACAAGTTCCTTAAGCGTGCGAGCAAGAAGTAACTCATATTTATATCCTGCAGGGACAACTGAAGCATTAACCATCTCATTTAAAGTATTTGCCTCAATCTCCAAAGTAAGGTTATACATATGCACCCAAATATGGTAGCGGGCAATAAGCTCTTCTTTTGAATAAACTTTATACTTTTCAAAAAGAGCTATATTCTTGCCTTGAGTTAAAACCTCTAATGCTTGGTAGGTTGCCGCGATATTAGGAAGCCCTCTCTTTTTAGCTTCTTTAACCCACTCCGGAGAATAGTTATTCCCTTCAAAACGGATATCTTTAGTTTCTTTAACAATCGCACTAATTACTTTTAAAACCGAGGAATTAAAATCTTTTCCTGTTGAGGTGACCTTTTTAATCTCACTTGCCACATAATCAAGGCTCTCAGCAATAATAGTATTAATTACTGCGATAGGTGTTGAAATATTCTGCGATGAACCAACTGCCCTAAATTCAAACTTTGCCCCAGTAAATGCAAAAGGTGAGGTGCGATTCCTATCAGTTGAATCTTTGTTGAACTTAGGCAGCCTTGCAATACCTAAATCAATAATATCGCGCTTTGAAACTTTGGTCTTTGCTCCCTTTTCAAGCATCTCCAAGACTTTAGTCAACTGCTCTCCTAAGAAAACACTGATAATTGCCGGAGGCGCTTCATTGGCACCCAAGCGATGTTCGTTTCCTGCTAAAGCAACTGAAGAACGCAATAAATCTCCGTGAATGTATACTGCCCGCAAAACCGCTGCTAACACAGCTAAGAATTGTAAATTATCTTCAGGGGTCTGCCCGGGATTAAGCAAGTTATTCCCTTTATCATCAGCCAATGACCAGTTAAGATGCTTTCCGCTCCCATTGATTCCGGCAAATGGTTTCTCATGAAGCAAGCAAACTAGATTGTGCCGCAGAGCTACTTTCTTTAATAATTCCATAAGAAGCTGATTATGGTCCGCAGCAAGATTAGATTCCTCAAAGATTGGAGCGAATTCATACTGATGAGGGGCTACTTCATTATGCCTTGTCATTACCGGGATACCTAATTTGTAGGCTTCTTCGGCAACTTCAAACATAAAATTAACTACGCGTTCTTTGATTGTGCCGAAATACTGATCTTCTAATTGCTGGCCCTTGGGGGATGGGGCACCGACTAAAGTACGCCCTGCCATAACCAAATCTTGACGTAAATTATAATAATGTTTATCAATCAAAAAATATTCCTGTTCCGGACCACAGGTAGAAAATACTTTTTTAATATCCTTATGGCCGAAAAGCTTTAACAAACCAACTGCTGCCTTATTTAGTGCTTCGTCAGAACGGATGAGTGGTAATTTCTTATCAAGAGCAGCACCATGATATGAGATAAAAATCGTAGGGATACAAAGTGTTTTACCTAATGTGCTTTCAATGATAAATGCGGGGCTTGAAGGATCCCATGCAGTGTATCCTCTTGCTTCGAATGTTGCACGGATACCACCTGAAGGAAAACTTGAAGCATCGGGCTCGCCTTGGATTAACTTCGACCCAGAAAACTTCTCAATCACCTTGCCATTATCTACAAAAGAAATGAAACTATCGTGCTTTTCTGCTGTTAACCCGGTCATCGGCTGGAACCAATGGGTGTAATATGTTGCGCCCTTAGACATCGCCCATTCTTTCATCGCATCGGCAATCTCATTTGCCTGCTGCAAACTAATAATAACACCCTCGGACATCCAGGATTTGAATGCATCAAAAGTATTCTTTGAGATATGCTTACGCATCGTCTCAACACTAAACGTATTCTCGCCAAAATAGCTGGAGACTTTTTTAGAATGATTATTCTTATCTAAGTCTATATTTTTAATTTTAAATAAAACTTCCTGCCTTATACTCATTTTTCCCTCCAAAAGAAATTAAGTTGTTAACCAATTGCCAAACTTCCGCGCTCTTCTGTCCGTATGCGTACGCACTCTTTTAAATCCAAAACAAAAATCTTACCATCACCTGTTTCCCCGGTCTTTGCTCCTTTGATAATTGCCTTGATCGTCGGCTCTACATAGTTATCATTTACGGCAATCTCAAGACGAATTTTACGCAAAAGATTCCCGGTCTCCTTTGCTCCACGGTAAATCTCGGTTACTCCCTTTTGACGGCCGTGCCCCAACACTTCATTAACCGTAATAAGATTTACCTCTGCATTATATAATTCTTCTTTTACTTCTTCTAATTTGTCCGGCTGAATAATCGCTATAATTAATTTCATATTAACCTCCAGATATTTCTAAATAAAACTACTCTAAAACCGTATAAGCTCTCTCACGGTGCTGAGTTAAGTCCAAACCCATTAACTCCGATTTCTCATCAACCCTGACACCGATAAATAAATCAACTATTTTGTAAATTACTACTGTAAGGACCCCTGTAAAAACTATCGTAATCCCGACTGCTGCTAATTGCACAAAGAATTGCTTAGGGTTCCCAAAGAATAATCCATTTGCTCCTGCTGCATTTACTGCTTTTGAGGCAAACAAACCTGTTGCTAAAGCGCCCCAAATACCCCCTACACAATGCACGCCAAAAGCATCCAATGAATCATCATACCCAAATTTAGGTTTTACTACAGTAACGGCAATAAAACAAAACACACTTACTAACAACCCGATTATTATCGCAGGAATAACACTGACAAAACCCGCAGCCGGAGTAATCGCAACTAACCCGGCAACTGCTCCAGAACACAAACCAAATATTGTCGGCTTTCCATTATGCATCCATTCAATCAGCGCCCAGCTTAAACCCGCAGCTGCAGCCGCAGTATTCGTAACTACAAATGCATTTACTGCTAAACCATTTGCCGCAAGCGAGCTGCCCGCATTAAATCCGAACCAACCAAACCATAATAAACCCGTCCCCAAGACTACAAAAGGCATGTTATGAGGAGTTGGGATATTCTTTTCTAAATTAGTCCTCTTGCCCAATACAATTGCGGTTATAATTGCTGCAATCCCGGCATTAATATGCACAACTGTGCCTCCGGCAAAATCAAGCGCACCTATATTACGCAAGAAACCTCCCACTCCCCAGACCCAATGGCAAAGCGGAGCATAAACAAATGTCGCCCAGAGAAGAGTAAAAACCAAAAATGCGGAAAATTTCATCCTCTCGGCAAAAGCACCGATTATTAAAGCAGGAGTTATAATTGCAAACATACACTGGAAAATCATAAATGCCTGATGAGGAATTGTCCCAGCGTAATCTGCATACGGCTCTAAGCCTACCCCGCGTAAACCTGCCCAGGCAAATCCTCCCCAGAAAGCTTTCGCAGGAGCAAAAGAAAGGCTATACCCAATTAACACCCAGTGGATACTCAATACACACATAACGATAAAACATTGCATCAAAACGCTAAGCACATTTTTACGCCTGACCATCCCGCCATAGAAAAACGCTAAAGCCGGGGTCATAAGTAAGACTAAAGCTGACGATATTAAAACCCATGCTGTATCTCCGGAATTTATCATTTAATTTCTCCCTTCAAAAATTTATATCTAACTGAAAAGTTATAGTATCAGTCAGGTTTTTATTATTGTAAATATCATACGCAACGAGCGCTGAAATATCTTTTGTGAAACTCCAGGCAAACCCTGCGTTTAAGGCGCCATAAGCAGATTGCGATCCCTGATAATCAACACATAGCCACAATTTATCACTAATCTCTGACATGGTGCGCTCCCAACCAATCATTGGGCCGGTATTATCGCGTAAGCTATTCTTATCCCTAAGCAGCTTGCCATTACCTGAAAAATAGCCTCCGGAGACCCTGCCTAAGTTCACCTTACCTATATTAAGAGTTTTGGCAATCCTGCCATACCAAACATTATTGTTGGTCCGGTTCGCTCTTGTGCCCATATCATAGGAACCAATAGCAACTGCAGGCATATTCTTAAAATAGGCGTCTTCCGGAACACCAAGTTTAAAATGGAAATACCAGGGAGTTGAATCATAAAAAGAACCTAAACCCTTCTTATAATCAAACCCTGTTTCAGCCATAATCTTGCCTAATGGCTTCCAAACCTTTCCCAAAAGGTTATCTTCCGGCTTATCTGATAATAAACTAAAGACCGGGCCCCAATCTTGCAGGCAATAATTATGCTGATCATAGTTATCCGCGTTAGTCCCCTTTGAAGTGGTAGGAACATAAATATCATAACCCAAATGAATCTTCTTATAAGGCTGAATATCCGTAGATGGAGCCCAAATAAGAGTTGTAGGCGTAGCATACAACAAGTTAACCCCTAAAACACAAAATATAAAACATATTAAAGCAATTCTTATTTTCTTCATGGTTCTATTCACCCTTCCTGCGCCTCAATAAAAAAGAGACGCTTCCACCTTAAAAAGGTTTAAGACGTCTCTGTCTTTAACACTAAAAAAGCCCTTCCCAAAGCACTCATTGCTCTGAAAAGGGCATCATTGTCCTTAAAAAAGAAAAAGCCCCAAATTATTTTTTGGGGCTTCTCTGCCTATTTGACATCACTGTCAAAATAAGTATAACATTTTCTCTTTTTTTGTCAAGTATTATTTTTTAAATTGTAGTTTCAAAGGACTTCATTCTTTGGCTATTGCAAGAGTGATTATACCTGCGAGAACCAAAAATGGCCCTGTGCAACCTTTAATAACCAGCCATGAATGCTGCCACCAAAGCCTACCAAGAAGTAAATAAGCAGCTAACCCTAAGAAAACTAAACCTAAAATAACCTTAGACATTGTACCCATTGCATTTTTACATTCACATTTCTTCTCTTCCTGTTTTACTTCATCTGCCATATTACCACCTCCTTTAACTTGGTTTACTTTTCCATCTACGGTGAATCCAACCCCATTCAGCAGGGTATTTTCTTATATACAGTTCAATCACATTTGTCAATCTTTGGATATTTATAGCAATTGTTTCTTTGGAATCTTTCCCTTCTTCTAACTCTATAGGCTCATCAAAGATAATCTTATGCTTATTATCGTCTTTTCTCACAATAAAGCAAGGCAATAAAACCGCCTGGGTGCGCTGTGCGAAAACAACCGGGCCGGTTGCTGTTGCTGCTTTAACCCCAAAGAAATCTACAAAAACCCCGGCAGTGCCAAAATTCTGGTCTATGGGAATAAACACAATCGCGTTATTGCGCAATTCCCTGATTGTTGAATCAACACAAACATTGCGCGGCTGGCTATAAATTGTTTTAACGTTGTATTTTTTGCGCTTATCCAAAAAGATTTTTTCAACGCGTTCATCGCGCATTGGCCGCATGATCCCAGAAACATCATAGCCTTCCTGGCTTAATCGGGCTAAAAGCAAAGGAAAATTCCCAAAATGAGCACTCACCAAGATTACTCCCTTACCGCGGGAAAGAGCCTGGTCAAGATTCTTTAAATTCTCAAACCCAACGCTATTTCTTAATAGTTCTGGCTTATCCATCATAAACATAAGCTCAATAGCTGATTTAGCCATAAGGTTAAAACTATCTTCTGCGATCTTCTCTAATTCCTGGTTAGGCTTATCCTCGCCAAAAGCGATCTTTAAGCTTTCTAAAGCAATCTTCTTTTGCTTTTTCGCAAAACGATAGGCTAATGATGATAATCCACTGGCAAACCCGTAGATACAGCGTTTTGGGATGAATTTAATTGCCAAAGAGCAAAAAATTATTCCAAACCAGCCAAAAAACCGAGGGACGCTTTTTTTTATTTTTTTTAGATCCATTCAAGTTATTTCCTGAGAAATTATAACAAAATCAACTTTGCATTTCAATACTATTTAGAGCTTATATCCGATCCTGCGCAACAAATCATGCCGGCATTTTCTGTCGTCACTTGACTCTACGCCTTTGGGCTTAAACCCATCAATTACGCCTATAATCCCTCTGCCCTGCTGGCTTTCAGCTATAATCACCTCAACAGGATTAGCTGAAGCACAATAAATTGAGCAAACTTCAGGGACATTCTTAATCGCATTTAATACATTTATAGGGTAGGCATTTTTAATAAAAATAATAAACGCATGCCCGGTAGCAATTTCAAGAGCATTCTCTTCGGCAAGCGTTTTTAGCTCCGGGTCGTTTCCTTCACACCTTATCTTGCAATCACCGCTTGACTCAACAAAACCAAGCCCGAACTTTATTCCCGGAACATTCATTAAAACCTCATACAAATCTTCAACGGTTTTGATAAAATGGCTCTGCCCTAAGATAAAATTTAACTCATCCGGTTTCTTTATTTTAACAAGCTTTATCTCTACCATAAATTCCTCCTACTCAATTTCAATTTTCCTAAAGCCAGTTGAATCAAACGGCAAGTCTCCTCCGTAAATCTTAATCGCGCTTAAAAGAAAATCGGGATCTCCTAAAATTTTAAGGGGAATCTTCAAAGTCAGCTCTTTTGGCTTTAATTTCAATGATACGCTTTTTGAATTTATCCTTCTTCTTTTATCAAGCATGATGAGTTTTTCTCCTTTGATATGCGCTTCAATCTTTGGCATTTTTGCAAAAGGAGTTTTTGAATTATAACCAAACAAATATAGCAATAAATTAAACGAGCGGTTATTTTTTCCTAATTTCTCAACCCTGATCAGGAAATTCCCTTCGCTGACTGCGTAACTTACTTTTTCTCTCTCTCCGATATTAACCTTTTTTGCGGTTTCCATTTCATTAGATTCCGCGAACATCTCAATAAAATCAGAAAAAAACGGCTCTTTTATTTTTGATACAACGTCTCTCTTAAAATGTATTACAGGATAGTCGCCGAACAACTCGTTCTTGCGGACAAATGAAAACAAATAGAAGGCGCTTGACATTGTCTGGCTTTTGTAACATTTCATTGCCTGAATTTTTTTCTTCACTTGCCCGGGGGTCAAATCATCCCTAAGCCAATGAATCTGGCCATCCATAAACTTTTTCGGAGGCTCTAAATCTAAATCTGGATGTAAATGGCGCGGAAGAGGCCACCCAGAACAATGTACAAGATAAGGATAAACTTCCGGATCAAAACCCTCTTTACCCAAGCCTCGAAGAACTATCTGTAGATACAAATAAAGGGATTTGTGATCTACATTCACATCAGCCGGATGCGAGACAAAAATCTTAGTTGGTTTATAATCAACGATTATCCTTCTTAAATCACTTAAAATATTCTGCCCTACATAAGGAGCCTTATAAGAAACGCTATCTTTGTAAGGCACTTCTGAGATACGGCACAGGACGCACCAGAAAGGCTTCTGTGGATCCCAATATTGATTTAAAATCGCGAATGTCCCAAAATCAGGATAGCCGAGGAAATAAAGGTCTTCCTTTTCTACCCCTAATATATTCATCGCCTTTATTGCTTCCTGCCTACGCACCTCTCCCATATAGATGAATGCCTTTCTACGGAAGACTAACCTTTTTTCATAAATAATAAAGGCGGCTTCATTATGATCGCCGTTAGTCAAATAAGCGATTTTAACCTGAGCACCCTGCGCTTTAGCCTGCTGGATTACTCCGCCGCAACCGATAGTTTCATCATCAGGATGAGGCGCTAAAATAAGGACACGATCCGTCTTATCAAATGGGCCTAATTCATGGAGCACCTGATTCTGCGGCTGAGGGATCAATTCAGGATAGCATTGATCTAGGCCTAAGATAATAAACAATAGGAGCATAAAGATTGATTTCTTAATCATAGTTGGTTAATTGTATCATACATGTAAAATCAACTCAATATCTAATCTTAATGAGGCCACAACTTATGGAACGAGCGAAGCGAAGTGAACATAAGTTGTCTGGCCGAATTAATACCGCCGAGTGTGCAAAAATTATGGAACAGAATTTTTGCACTTCTTACGAGGCGGTATAAACTATATTGTAAGCCAGTGGGTCCTGCCGCCGAGCCACCCCGCCGTGCTCCCCCACTGCGCTTAGGCGGGGTGCCCCGTCTCGGCGTCACCCACTAAGCATATTTAATCATTAAAATCATTTGAAATATCATTTAAATACTATATAATTACTAACATGAACCCTCAAATTAACCTTCATTACGCATCAATCAGGCGAGTCCTTGTTTTTGTTTTGATTCTTAACTGGGCTGTCGCTTTTGCTAAGATTATCTACGGCTATCTTACTTCCTGCGTTAGCATGACTGCAGACGGCTTCCATTCATTATCAGACGGAGCTTCTAATATCATCGGGATTATCGGTATTCAATTCGCCTGCCAGCCGCAAGATAAAGACCATCCCTACGGACATAAAAAATATGAAACTTTCTTTTCTTTGGGTATTTCCATGCTTTTATTCCTGCTTTCATTCAACCTGATAAAAGAAGGTATTGGCCGAATTAGCCATCCGGGGCTTCCAAGAATAGATGCATTGAGTTTCTCCGTCATGGTTCTTACCATGATAGTTAATATCTGGGTTATGTGTTATGAAAAAAATAAAGGCAAAGAGTTACGCAGCGATATACTTATTTCGGATGCCTTACACACCAAAGCTGATATCTTCACTTCTTGCTCGGTAATCATAGCATTAATTGCAATTAAAATAGGCTATCCCATCCTTGACCCGATTATCACAATCCTAATTGCCTTATTTATTGCTTTTTCAGGATTTGAAATTGTTAAAGAGAGCTCCCGCGTTCTTTGCGATACAGCTGCAATTCTGGATGTAAAAAAGATTGAGGATATTGTTTTAAAGATAGACGGAGTTAAAGCTTGCCATAAAATACGTTCACGTGGAAGAGCGGATGATATTCACGTAGATTTACATGCACAGGTAAACCCTTCTATGCAGATGTCTGAATCACATAGGATAAGTTTTGAAATTGAAGGCGCTATTAAGAAGGAAATCCCGGAAATTACCGATGTAGTTGTGCATATGGAACCCCTCAAAGGCTAATTTAAAGCCCTTTTAGCACAAACCAAAATCCAATACTAGAGATTACTCCCATCACCCCGCCGAAATAAAATGGAGCCTGGGCCCCAAGATATTTCCAAAGGATACCTGCAAATATTGACGCAGGCAGCAAGGCAACCCCAACTAAAGTAGCATGCAAGCCAATCACTGTAGCACGCAGATTAGCAGGCGCAATGTCAGTAAGCAATGCTTTCTCTACTCCTTCAGTAAAACCGATATACAAACCGTATACCGCAAATAAAGACCAGAGCGTATGAATCGAATTATTCATAGCAAAACCAAAATAAACAATGCCGTACAAAAAATATCCTGCGACCAATATTTTTTTTCTCCCAATCTTATCCGACAATCGCGAAGCAGGATACGCAACTAAACCATAAACAATATTATAAGCAAGATAAAGAAGGATGACGTGTGTAATTGTGCTGCCCATATTCTTCGCCCGTAGTAGTAAAAACTGGTTTGAAGAGTTCCCCAAAGTAAAAACAAATGAAAGTATCAGAAATAATTTCAGCTTTTTATCCAAAGCATTCCATTTAAATTCAAGTTTCTTCTGTCCGGTAACTACCACAGATTTTTTTTCTCTTACAAAGAACAAAAAGAAAATTCCAAAGAAAGCGGGAATCAAAGAAAACAAAAATATGCTTCTTAGGTTTCCTTTGAATCTTGTTACCAGGTAATATGTCAAAGTAACACCGATAATAGCTCCAAAAGTATCCATTGCCCGGTGAAGGCCAAAGGCTTGCCCGCGTTTTGTCGCAATTGAACTATCCGCGATAAGCGCATCCCGGGGAGCAGTACGCACCCCTTTTCCAAATCTATCTATTAACCGAGCAGCTAAAACCCCTCCCCAGCTTGTTGATAAAAATAAAAATATTTTCCCTATTGTTGAACAAGAATAACCAAATATGGTAAAGGGTTTTCTTAGTTTTATCTTATCGGAGAAATAACCTGAGAATACCTTAAGCAGGCTTGCCAAACTCTCCGCTAAACCTTCAATAAAACCAAGTATTGCCGGGCTTGCACCGAGAGTTGTAACCAAAAACACTGGCAAAATAGGATAAACCATCTCGGTTGAGATGTCCGTGAGTAAACTCGTTATCCCCAATAAAAAAATATTAAACATACTTTTATTTACTGAAGAAATTGCAGCGGGTCCTGAGGGATACCGTCTTTTCTTACCTCAAAATGCAGATGCGGGAGGATGTCTCTATAATTGGCATTCCCTGTTTTCCCAACCTTTCCTATAACTTGCCCTTGCCGAATAAACTGCCCTTTAAAAACAAGTATTTCTGAAAGGTGGCCATATATTGTAGTAATATTCCCTCGGTGACGGATTACAACATATTTACCCATTCCGCGATTTTGCTTCGCAGAAACAACTCTCCCCCAACGGCTGGAGAAAATAGGAGTACCTACTTCTGCCAAAAGATCAATCCCGTTATGCAACCTATTTCCGCTGCGGTTTGCGGCAAAATGTCCTTCTCCGTGGTTGTCACAACGGATAACAATGCCATTCTCATATTTAATAGGACAAACAAAATTACTGCTGCCCAGAAAATAAACGGTTGCTAAAAGATAAATTGGCAAAATAATAACTAATATAAGTAATATTTTTTTCATGGTTTCTTTAAAATTATTATACCACATAGTGCAAGAAATAGGCAAACAGCGGGGAAAAAATCTCCAAAGCGGACATACAAACGCAAAGATTTAACGAGAGAATCAGTAATTCGTGTATCTACACCGCTAATAAATATGTCCTGACCATTTTTGTTATGTACAGTGGAAACTATTCTTCCATAAGGATCAATAAAAGCCGACACCCCGGTATTGGTTGAACGCACTAAAGCCACACGGTTTTCAACGGCTCTAAAAACGGAGGCTTGTAAATGCTGGTAAGGGGCAGAGGTCTCTTTATACCAGGCATCATTTGTAATATTAATTAAAAAGCTTGCGCCCTTTTTAACAAACTCTCTTGAGAGCTCGGGAAACAAATCTTCAAAACAAATCAAAACTCCGAAATCTGTCGGCTTATTCTTAAGAAGCCTGAATAAAATAAACTCTTTTCCCTGCTTAATCTCCCCGATAGGAGCAACGGTTTCTAAAAACGGGAATACGTCTTTTAAGGGGATATACTCACCAAAAGGAACACGGTGCAGTTTATCGTAAAACCCTATTACTTTCCCGTCAACAATATAGGCGGCAGAATTAAAATAGTCTTCACCATCTTTTCTTACAGCCCCTACTACTAAAGGTACTTTATTATTTTGACTAATCAAGAGAGTCTCTTTAAGCACATCTTCATCCTCTCCTAAAACTCCCGGACAGGAAGCTTCTGGCCAGATAATTAAATCTGGTTTTTCTTTAGCAGCCTCTGAAGTTAATTTACTATATGTTTCAAAAATATACCCTTGGGCAGAAACATCCCACTTTAACTCCTGGGGAATATTTGGTTGTACAACAGAAATCTTTATCGGCTCAAGAGTATTTATTCTAACATGAATAAATAAATGAAAAAATCCATACAATAAAGTTGAAACTAAAAATAACCCTAATATAACTGCTGTTATTTTTAATCTTGCCCAGAAGGCAGTTTTTATGGACCAGATTATTTCTACTAATCCCACGTTAACCATCATTACTAAAAATGAAACTCCCCAAACTCCAAAAATATCGGCAATCTGGATAACGGGGAGATTTAGATACTGCGAATATCCGAGAAGGGCCCAGGGAAAACCCGTTAAAGCATAACTGCGGATGTATTCAAGCAAAACCCAGATTGAAGAGATAAGTATTAAGCCGTATGGTTTTGATTTTCTTGTGAAAGGCCGGATAAGCAGGCCAAAAAAAGCAAAATACAAGGATAGATATAGGACAAGGACAATTGTTCCCAATAAAGTTACATGTACCAACCAATAGATTATTCCCGACCAGAAAATTATCCCGGTTAGAAGAAATAAAAGAAAGGCTTGTTTGTTGGTCTTATCTTTTAGAGAAAAAAATACAGGGACAAAAGCAAACCAGGCTAGAAAATACCAGTTAGTGCGGGGAAAAGAAAGAATTAACAATACAGCCGACAAAAGACATAAGAATACGTCTTTTATCTTGAAACCTGAAACTTGAAACTTGGAACTTCTTACGCGCCGCAGCATTTCTTATATTTTTTTCCAGATCCGCACGGGCATGGATCATTACGCCCAACTTTAGGTTGATTTGATTGAACTGGTTTTCTTGCAGGAGGAGCCTCATTAGTGCTTTCAACTTGCCCTTGCTGCTGGGCTCTTTGCGAAGAATCAAACTTTTGCACCTCGGGGTGGGATAATTCCTGCGACACAGAACTAAATACTCCTCTCATCCTTTCTTGTCTGGGAGGCTGAAGCTTAAATATTAATTCTACCGATTCTTCTTCAATACCGGAAATCATCAGGCTGAACATTTCGTATGCTTCGCGTTTATATTCAACCAATGGATCACGCTGGCCATAAGCACGTAACCCAATACCCTCTCTCAAATAATCCATTGCATACAAATGATCCTTCCATCTGCTGTCAATTATTTGCAAGAATACCATGCGTTCAAGATGGCGCATCAAATCAGTGCCGATTGATTTTTCTTTTTCTTGATAGAGGGTTTCCAGGCTTTGGTACAATTCATCTTTAATTTCTTCATTGCCCTTGGTTTCCAATTTCTTCACATCAAATTCAACGCCAAACCTTAAACGTAAATCATCCGTTAATCCAACAATGTTTAGCTCTCCCGAATGGCTTAAATGAGAATTAAAAAGAGCTTCAACAACTCCATTAAGTATATCTAATATCTCATCTTTTAAAGACGCTCCAGCTAAAATATCTTTACGCCTGCGGTAGATAATCTCTCTTTGCTTATTCATTACGTTATCATATTCCAACAGCTGTTTTCTTATTTCAAAATTATGCTGTTCAACGCGCCTTTGGGCAATTTCAATTGAACCGGTAACCCATGAATGTTCGATAACCTGGCCATTCTCAAGCCCAAGTTTATCCATAAGCCCGGCAATCCTGTCAGAGCCGAATAAACGCATAAGTTCATCACCCAGAGAAACATAAAATCTTGATGAACCCGGGTCTCCCTGTCGGCCGCTTCTTCCACGCAGCTGATTATCAATGCGCCGCGCCTCATGGCGTTCAGTCCCTAAAACATGCAGCCCACCAACTTCCACTACTTTTTTATGCTCAGCTTCAGTTTCTTTTTTGTATTTTTCCAAGAGAAGTTTATATTCTTCCTGATAATTAGGCTCATTGGGGCTTAATTTCTGCTTTAATAAATTCTTAGCCATAAATTCCGGATTTCCGCCTAAAAGAATATCGGTTCCGCGGCCAGCCATGTTTGTAGCAATTGTAACCTGCTTATATCGCCCGGCCTGTGCTACGATATGGGCTTCCATTTCGTGATATTTCGCATTTAAAACCTGATGCGCGATACCACGGCGCTTAAGCATCTCTGAAAGCATCTCTGATTTTTCTATTGAAATCGTCCCAACAAGAACAGGCTTACCGACATTATAAAGTTCAACAATTTCTTCAACTACAGCTTCAAATTTCTCTTTTTCGGTTTTATAAACCCTATCCGGGTAATTAGCGCGGATTAGTTTTTTATTGGTAGGTATTACTACAACGTCCAGATGATATATATTTTCAAATTCGGTTGATTCGGTAAAAGCAGTCCCGGTCATACCCGCTAATTTTTCATACATTCTAAAATAATTCTGAAAAGTAATCGTTGCGAGGGTCTGGTTTTCGCGTTCAATCTTAATCCCTTCTTTTGATTCAACCGCTTGATGCAAACCATCTGACCAGCGCCGTCCGGGCATGAGGCGGCCGGTAAACTCATCAACAATAACCACCTGCCCTTCTTTTACAACGTAATCAACATCACGCTCAAAAAATTCTTTTGCCCTTAGCGCCTGGATAGTGTGGTGCCTGAATTCTATTGTTTCAATGTTATGCAAACTCTCAATACCCCAAAGCTTTGAAGCCTTGATTTCTCCTTCTTCTGTCAAAGCAACAGTCTGGGCTTTTTCATCAGCCTTATAATCATAACCCTTATCTAAATCCTCGCCTTTATACTTAGCGTTAATCTCATCCTTTTCGGTAACCCTTCTGCCTTTTAGCTGGTCGGCAATCCTTTTTGCGGTGGAATATTTATCAGTAGCCTCTTCGGCAGGGCCTGAAATGATTAAAGGAGTCCTTGCCTCATCAATCAAAATAGAATCAACTTCATCAACAATTGCAAAATAAAAAGGCCTCTGCACCAAATCATTTAAATCATACTTCATGTTATCGCGCAGATAATCAAAACCGAATTCATTATTTGTCCCGTAGGTTATATCGCAATTATAAGCAAGCTTTCTTTCCTCATCAGACATATCATGCTGAATAACGCCAACGCTTAAACCGAAGAATTCATAAATTGGGCCCATCCACTCCCGGTCGCGCCGCGCAAGATAATCATTAACTGTAACTATATGAACACCCTTGCCAAGCAAAGCGTTTAAGTAAGCAGGAAGCGTGGCTACAAGAGTCTTACCTTCTCCGGTAGACATTTCTGCAATACGCCCCTCATGTAATATAACTCCACCTGCAACCTGTGAATCAAAATGCCTAAGCCCGATAGTGCGTTTTGAAGCTTCCCGGACAACCGCGAAAGCCTTAGGCAAAATCTCCTCAAAGACTTTATTCCTTTCATTCCTTAATTTTTCTTTTGACTTCTCTTTATCTTCGGGAATTGCGGCGGAAAGTACGGATTCTTGCAACTCTATTATACGCTGCTCAATTTCTTTTGATTTTTGTTCAATGAAATTCTTAAATTCTAAAGTCGTAGCTTTTAATTCCTCATCGGAAAGAATACTTATTTTCTGCTCCCAGGAATTAACCTGATCCACAATTTTTGCAACCTCAACCATCTTATCCATTGAAGGGCTCGGCATATCCGGATGAAGCACTATCTTTACCGAAGGATACCTTTTGGTTATTACAGCTTGTTTTTGTTTAAGAATAGTATTTCTGATTAATCTTAGCATTTTTTTACCTTAAAGTTTTTTGCATTTTTAAATACGCTTCAATAAATTCATCTATGCCGCCGTCTAACACTTTGTTGCCATCCCCTGTCTCAAAATCCGTACGATGGTCTTTTACCATAGTATAAGGATGCAATACGTAAGAACGAATCTGGCTGCCCCATTCTATTCTTTTCTTAAGAGCGCCATACTGCTTTTGCAACTCTTCTTCTTTCTTCTGCCTCTCCTGCTCATAAATGCGTGCTTTTAAAATTTTTAAGGCAGTTTGTTTATTTTGATGCTGGGAGCGCTCATTCTGGCATTGCGCAACAATACCAGTTGGAATATGTGTAATTCTAACGGCTGAATCCGTAGTATTAACGCTCTGTCCGCCGGCACCCTTTGACCGATACACATCAATACGTAAATCAGTTTCTACCAATTTTATATCTATCCCTTCCTCTACTTCGGGGATAACATCTACTGAAGCAAAAGAAGTGTGCCTTCTCTTATTTGCGTCAAACGGAGAAATCCGCACAAGCCTATGCACGCCGCGCTCGGCCTTAAGATAACCATAGGCGTATTCTCCTTCAATTAAAAATGTAATATTTTTAATACCGGCTTCTTCGCCATGAAGGATATCTATTGTCCTGACACTATAGCCGTGCCTTTCGGCAAAACGGCTGTACATCCGGCTAAGCATATTTACCCAGTCACATGCTTCTGTGCCGCCCGCTCCGGCATTGATACTTAAAATTGCATTACTTATATCAAATTCTTCCCCCAAAAGAACATTAAATTCCATTTTATCAAGCTCTTTTGAAAGAATCTCTATATTATTATTTATATCGGAGATTAATTCCTGGTCTTCAGAGTTAAGGATTCCGGTAAGCTCTTGTAACTCATGGAATTTCTTTGAGGCTATCTCCCATGGTTCAACGCTAAACTTTAAAACTTTAAGTTGTTTTACTACCTTGTTTGCTGAATCCTGATTATCCCAGAAACCGGGCTGCACCATCCGGTTTGATAATTCTTCAATCTGTTTCTTTTTATTTTCAATGTCAAAGATAACCTCTTAAACTCTGCAAATGGGTATCTATCGATTTAATTTTTGATTTTATCTCTTCTAACATTATGCCTCCAAAGTTTTAAGTCTTTCTAATTCCTTTTAGAGCTAGGACAAACTCATCCTTATTATCCGCGGTCTTCATCGCATCTTCTTCGCTGATTTTCCCTTCCCTTACCAATTTAATTAGCGACTGATTGAATGACTGCATCCCGTAAACAGCGCCTTCCTCAATATACTGGGGAATCTCCCAGACTTTTCCTTCCCTGATCAAGCGGCTTATCGTCGGGGTCAAAAGCATAACTTCGTAAGCTGGAATACGCCCTATCCCATCTTTAGCAGGGACAAGCCTTAACGAAATTACACCCTTTAACAATTGAGCAAGTTGATTTCTCATTTCCTGATGCTGGTGAGGCTGGAAAAAATTAATAATTCTTTCTACGCTTTGAGAAGCATTCACGGTGTGCAAAGTGCTTAAGACCAATACCCCAGTTTCTGCGGCATTCATCCCAGCAAACATAGTTTCATAATCTCTGATATTACTGATGTACATAACATCGGGGCTTTGCAAAGTAAAAGCGCGAAGGGCTACCGCATATGACTCAACATCAAGGCTAATCTCTCTCTGGTTAATTATTGATTTCTTGTCTTTAAAAGTAAATTCTATCGGCTCTTCAACAGTTAAAACATGTTTAAAAGCATTGACGTTAATGTATTCAATCATACTTGCAATCGTCGTAGATTTGCCGCTTCCCATGCTTCCCGTTAAAAGAACCAAACCACGGGACTCCATAGACAATTTTCTTAAAACTTCAAACGGAAGGTTTAATTCTTCAAATGATTTTATTGAATTATTTATGTTTCTTACAACGATTGAAGGCCAGTTTCTCTGCATAAATATATCAACACGGAACCTGCGGTCAAATTCCGGCAAGTAGATTGCAAAATCAATATCCAGCTTTCTCTTGAATCTTTCTCTCTGTTCAGGGGTAGTCAACTCTTCTACGGCCCTCATTACATCGTCAACGCTAAGAATAGTATTCTCAATTATCTCAACCCTTGCATCAACTCTGATGCGGGGGCTTCCTCCTGCGCGAAAGAAGATATCAGAACCATTGCGCTCTACCATTATTTTTAGTAATTCTTTTATTTTCATTTTTTCCTCCAAAGGGACATTATACCACTTTCCTTATTTTTTCCGTAACATTAAATTGCATGTATTTTGCCATCATAAGCCTCGTCTGAGCATCTAAAGCAGGAGTTGAGCCTAAAATTATAATAATAATCGGCACCAGCGCCCATTCTATAACCATTATGATATTCTTAGTCCAGCTTATTTCTTTTGGCCTTGGCGGAAGCGTAGTCCTACTTAATACTATCCAGGCAAGGCTGGTTGCAAGAGTAAAGTTCAAAAGAAGCCCGGTTATCTTTGGAAGATTATAACCGATTGCCATCTGGCTAAAGAATTTTCCTCCCAATAAAAGAGGTAAAGGCGCTATAAGTATAAGAACAATTGCCCAGATTGCCCAGGTAACATGGCCTTCTAAAAGGTGAAACGACCTTCTTATCTTTTTCATTAAAGGCATTTCCCTATCTTTAATAAAACCCATAACAACAAATGGGAAATTCTCAACTCCCCACGCCCATCTTCTTTTCTGCTTATATTGAATCATAATCGTCTTAAAGAAACTATTGGAATAAGCCACATCCATGGAAACAGTCAAATAAAGCGGGACGACATGGTAATTTCCCTTATAAAAAAGAAATGCCTTCCAATAGATTACAGAATCATCGCTTATCATATCGACCGGCCAGTAATCGATATCGACCAAAGTCTTAAAACTCATGCTATGGCTGGAAAAAGTTACAAATTTCTCAAGGCGCATACTTTCAATAAGCTGAGAGAATGAAGAGCTGATTTCAACTAAACGCGCGAAAGAAGGCGCTTGCCAAATATTATTGTTGTAAACCGGCATCGGCTGATAACTTGCCTGATGGGGGAGCGGATTAGTAAGAAAATGATATGTTAAGCAACCAAAGTATTCTTTTTCAACACAGGTATCCGCGTCAAAACAGGAAACTATGACAAATTCATCTTTAATGCCTTTTGTGTTTAAAAACATTTTGGCATGTTTCGCCGCCCATGTAGCGTTTGCCCCTTTTGTACGGGTTTCTCCAGGGATACCATCGGGATGGCTTGTAGAAATCAAAGCAAAAAAGTGTTTTTTGAATTCGTGTTCTAAGATATCAGCGTTAACCTTTGAATCTTTGTTGCGTTCTTCAAAAGCCAAAACCACAATCATTTTATCCAAGGGATAATTGGAATTCTTTAATGCTTCCAGGGAGGTACGTAATATTTCCGGGGTCTCTTTGTAAATAGGAAAAATTACCAAATGGTACATTTTCTCCCATTTTTTGTCCTTGGTCAATTGCTGGCAAGGCTTGAGCCAATTCTTGTCTTTTTCCACTCTTAGCTTACGGTAAGCCATAAGCAAGAGAGTGGTAAGATAAGATGTGCGGATGATCCAATAGAAATCAAATACAATAATAGATATAGCACAGGCAACCGGCTTAAAAACAGCCAGGAAAAGAAAAAACACAATAATACTCCACGATAAAGCTCCGGGGATAATTTCCAATATTCTTTTTGTCCTATCAACTTCCATTACTTTTCCTTCGGTTTGATTAAGTTAATAAACGGTGAAGATTTCGGGTTTAAATCCAATTTATAGACATTATCGTAAAGCCTGTCGTCTTCCGCTTTCTGGGAATCTATGAAGTAAAGGACATCATTGCGTTCATCATAAAAGCTGGAAACATTCCTTTTGTTAAGAGTGATTAAAGTAACAGGAGCGGCCGCTGCCTTTGCCTCAAGGACTTCGATATTCTTATCTGTTACCAGGATAAAATGGTAGCTATCCGAATGCCAGAATAAATCGATAATCCTTTGGTTTTCATTTTCGATTATAATTTCAGGATCGGTATAATAATCTTTATTACGCACCGCAAGAAGAGAAACAGCCACCTGGCGGTAATCAAAACATAATACTTTCTCCCTGTCCGGGGAGATTTTCCATTTCTTGGGATTTTTTACAGTATCCGGCAAAATACCTATTTCGGTAAAATGCCCGCCGTCAAGGTCAGAGATGTAAATTAAATTATCCGTATCCGAAGAATAATAAATCTTCTCCTTCTCTTTATCCAACCAGAACGAAGAAATACTGTCTTTATTAAGCTGCTTTATGTTTGAACGCAAGGGAAAGAATATTATCTTTTCAAGACGGGAAACCTTTCCGGCATCTACGTTTATTTCGCCAAACCAATCATAATATTTTTCGAGGCTAAGCCTGACATTGTAATTACCCGGCAATAATTCTTGAATTGTTGCAGGTGTTTTTTCATTTAATAATCTATTATCAAAATAAATACTCGCCCCTGATGGTTGAGTCTTTATTACGATTAACCCGGTTTTGGTAAATTTTAAAGTCTTGGTATTGAATTTATACCCTAAGGCAAAAGATAATATAAGCGGCAAGCCCGCTACAAAAATAAAAACGCTTACATAAAATAAAACTGCCCTTATTCTTTGCTCTGCAGACACTCTACGATTTTCCTTTCTAAATCCAAAATCTTCTTTTTATTCTTAACTCCCCAGCGATACCCGCCAATCTTTCCGGAAGAAGCAACTACCCGATGGCAAGGGATAATTACGGGGAATTGATTTTTATTTAAAATTTGCCCAACTGCGCGGCTTGCCTTTGGCCTGCCGGCTTTTGTTGCAACTTGCTTGTAGGTGCGCACTTCTCCGACAGGAATATTTAAAACCGCTTTGAAAACTTTTCTTTGAAATTCAGTCATTTATTTGCCAATTACTTTCTTTCTTCTTAACACGTGATGATAGGCAACAGCAAACCTGTGCGCTTCATCTCTTACACGTCTTATTAAATTTAACGCAGGCGTATCTGACTTTAATTTAATAGGAAAAACCTTGTATCTAGTATATATATTTTCCCTGTCTTTAGCAATACTCATTAGAGGTATATTTAACCTCAAATTACTTAACTGAGAATCGGCTACGGCAAGATGTGCCTTGCCTCCATCTATAAGGATTAAATCCGGAAGAGGTAATTTCTCCTGAATGAGGCGTGAATAACGCCTATATACAATCTCTTTAATCATTCCGTAATCGTCAACCCCTTTTACCGTCTTAATGCGAAACCTTCGGTAATTGCTTTTATCGGGAGTGCCTTTATAAAAACTAACCATCGACCCACATGCCTCTTTACCTGAAATATTTGAAATATCAAAAGCCTCTATTCTCTCAGGAGCTGTTTCTAATTTCAGCAGGTTTTTTAAATCATCCAATTCAAACTGGCGGGAATTTCCTGCCTGAATTGATCCTAACGAACTTAATGCGTTTATCTGGTCGCGCAATTGGGCTGCCTCTTCATATTTATGCTCTTTAGAACAAATATTCATCTGCCTTGAGAGCTTCTTAACCAATTCCTCTGCCCGGCCTTCGAGGATCAAACGGATATTATTAACGGTCTTGGCATAATCACTTTTGCTAATTTTTCCGATGCAAGGCGCAGGAGACAAACCGATCCTGTAATAAATACAAGCTCTCTTCGGTAATTTTCTGCAGGTTCGATAAGGAAAACATTTTCTTAGAATTTCTAACGCTGCTTTTAATAATGCAGCACCCGTATAAGGCCCTAGGTAAATTGCACCGTCATTCTCTTTTTTTCTTGTGATATAAATTGCGGGGAATTCTTCATTTGTAATCTTAACCATGGGGAAACTTTTATCATCGCGCAGCAAAACATTGTATTTAGGTTTAAACTGATGCACGAGGCTTGCCTCAAGCAATAAAGCCAAGCTTTCCGTTGGTGTCAGCCTATATTCGATGTCTGCGACATTTGACATGAGGGCTACTGTCTTTGAAGAAAGGTCTCGCCCCAAATAATTGCTTACTCTTTTTCTTAATGAATTGGCTTTACCGATATAAATAATCTTTCCGGAGCTATCTTTCATAAGATATACCCCCGGCGCATCCGGCAAACCAGCTATTTTTTGTTTAAGAGTCATACTCATCTTATTACGGTTTCGCGTCTGTCTTGTCTTTTGTTTTCTCGGGGACGCTTATTTTGCCCCTGCGAGGCAAAATTTCGCTCCCCTGCGGTGCCTCGCTCTGCCTACATTCTATTTAGCGGGGCAACCGTGCCCGCTCGGCATCCTCGGAGGCCCCGATAAAACAAAAGCCAAACCATCCGCTGAAAACAATTACTTATAACTTTATAATTTAATGAAGTGCCCTTAAATCATCTTCTACAGTCTTAGCTTTAAGAATAAATCCACTCTGAAGATACAGCATCTTTGATTTTTTATATGCTTCTTTTGCCGAAACAATATCACCAGTTATTTTATCAAGAGTTCCAATAATACGATAAATACCCGGATCTTCAGGATTAATCTCTGTAGCTTTTTTTAAATAAGACGTAGATTTCTCAAAATCAGTATCTGCATATACTAAGCTTAAAGAAAGAAGAGCATTTATATAATCGGGATTCAACTGTAGTGCTTTCTCAAAATATTCTATTCCTTGCTGCTTTTTTCCTATATTTACAAGGCCATTGCCCAGCATTACCATTAAATCAACAGCATTTGGCATTAAATCTAATGATTTTTTTAAGTAAGTTATGCCTTTTTCTGAATCATCTAAACGCAAATACAAATCTCCAAGATTAGCATAAACGGCTGGATCGGTGGGATTAATTTGCATTGCCTTTTCATAATAATCCTTAGCCTGTAAAAGTTGATCCAAATATACAGATAATAAGCCAAGAGTGTTATAGACATCTACATTTTTAGGGTTTATTTCAATAACTTTCTTGAGAAGCTCTACCGACTGTTTAAAATCATCTCGAAACATACATCTTTCTGCCTCTGAATAATAATAATCTGCCCGGCTTACAGTCTCTACAAATTGTTGGATACTCATTTTGGAAGTAGTGGTAATCAAAGGCTTAATTGTATTAATCGCAAGAGCAAAATTTAAGTTTTGCCCCCCCTGCATCAAAAAAGTTACAATTCCTAGAACTTCACCTTTAGAATTTATAAGCGGCCCACCACTATTCCCCGGAGAAATAGGTGCACTAAACTGTAAATATTTTAATTTGTTATATTCTCGCACTCCCGAAAGTAATCCATCTGAAAAAGTATATTCCAAACCCAAAGGATTTCCGATTACATATATTTTATCCCCTATGTACGCAGAATCTGAATTGCCCAAAAGAATAGTGGGTAAATCATCTGCTTCTATCTTAAATATACAAATATCAAATCTGGCATCATAATATATTATTCCAGTGACAGGGTAGCTTTTACCATTTTTAAATTTAACATTTATCTCTTTGGATAACTTAGTCACATGAAAATTAGTTACAACTATACCTTTGGGATCTACTACAAAACCACTTCCTAGGTATTCTTCTCCAGCTAATGTTTTATTAGTAATGTAGACAACGGCCGGGCTTATGCTTTCGAAGATATCACGAGGGGAATTTTGGGATAGGGATTCTTTGGCTTTAGAAATAGAGTTCCCATCAATACTCTTAATATCATTTAGAAAATAGGGCACCTGCACTCCATAGAAATCCACCTTTATATATTTATCTGTTCTTTCAACTATTTTTCCTTCTACTGTCTTTCCTGATTTAAGGACGATGGTTTCAGCAAAAACGAGGCTTGAAAAACATAAGCTAAATAGTAATATTAAGCTTAACAATCTTCCATTCTTCATCTTCCTCTCCTTAATTAACAATAAAACCTTCAAGAATTAAATAATCTCCGCTGTTTCTGAAGCATTGTCTTCATCCCGAAAAAATTGAATATCTACTATCTGTCCCTGCTTTATTGAATTAACAAAATTATTAATATGAAAATGGCAATCCCCATCTTTCTTTAAAAGATTCTCAAGGTAATTGATTAATTTTAATACATCATTCTTCTTTAGGCTTATTGAGCCTGAATACGCTGGAAGTTCGTGTTCTTTTGATTTCCCCATACCGCTATTTATAGTTATTTGCATTCCAAGCTCCTTTTCTTTAACACCCACCTATACAAATCGCGCATTTCGGAAACACGAAAGATAAAACAAAAAACAATGTAAGAAATAAACCCGAGCAGCAAAATAATCCCTAAGTTAACAAACCTGCCCACATAACCAACACAACAGACAAAATTATATTTAGAAATAAAAACGCAAACTACGCCCATGCAAATACTAGCTGCTAATATCTTAATCAGCGAATTAATCACCCTTGCAATCTCAAAATCTCCCAGCTTCTTTTTTAACAAAACTACCATCAGAACAAAAGTTACAGTTCCGGAAATTGAGGTTGCTAAAGCAATGCCTGCGATCTTTAATGGATACATAAATACAAAATTAAGAATAATATTTAAAATAAGTGCCAAAAATGCTAGCTTCATCGGAGTAACCGTATCTTTTAATGCAAAGAAGCAAGATTGCAGCACTTTTGTTGCTCCATATGCAAATAATCCAATGCTAAAATAGAAAAGCGCATCGGCAGTAAGTATTGAAGAGGCTGTGTCAAACCTTCCTCCCTGAAAAATACTTGTAACAATAATTTTAGATAATGACATAAACGCAGCTGAAGCAGGTATTAGCACAAATGCAATTGCACGCAAGCCCCACGAAAGCGTTTTTCTCAATTTACTTAAATCATCCTCTAAAGCTTGCACAGAAAATGTAGGCAATATCGCCTGAGAAAGCGCAAAACTAAAAATCCCTAATGGAAACTGAATCAATCTATATGAAAAATATAACACTGCAACTCCGCCATCGCCTACAATCCAAGCCAGAGAGCCGAAGATTGAATCTACAAAATTATTTAGCTGATAAATACCGGAACTAAAAACCCGTGGCACCATCAACTTACCGATAGTTTTAGCTGCCGGATG
The DNA here is from genome assembly GCA_028715415.1 of Candidatus Omnitrophota bacterium. Lineage (NCBI taxonomy): Bacteria > Pseudomonadati > Candidatus Omnitrophota > Candidatus Omnitrophota bacterium. Next base: position 29,557 of record JAQURX010000010.1, read on the forward strand.
TTTAAAGCGCTTAAATAAATTGAGCCGAAAACCTTTTTTGTATAAAACCGGGATCTGTATAGCTAGCTGTAAAACTCCGCCAACCAAAACACCAAGAGCCAAACCTTTTATCCCCTCTCCAAAGAGAAGCGCAAAGACAATTATGGAAATATTTAACAAACATGGAGCAAAAGCAGGCACAGCAAAATGCTTGAGCGAGTTTAATATGCCCATGGAGTATGCGGCAAGGCTGATTAAGAGAATATATGGAAAGATAATCCTGTTTAATCTAATTGTAACTTCCAACTTATCAGGAAACGCAATAAATCCCGGAGCAATCAAACGCACAATCACAGGAGAGAATATAATTCCCAGGATTGTAATTAAGGAGACAACCACCAAAAGCAGATTTAAAACCACGTTTGCCAGCTCCCAAAACTCCTCCTTGGTGTGCTTTGCATTATATTCGCTAAAAACAGGCACAATCGCGGCATTGCTCGCACCCTCTCCAACCAAATCCCTGAATAAATTGGGTATTTTAAAGGCAATAACGAATGCCTGAGCATAGATATAAACGCCAAAAAGCCGGGCAATGATGATATCCCGGATAAATCCAAGCACTCTTGAGCAAAAAGTAGCAAAGCCAATGACTCCTGCTGACTTTGCTATTGCCTTGTGCTCCTTATGATGGCTGGTTTTGTCTGTTGACATAGTATGGTAAATATGGTATAAATCTTAAGTTCAGATTGCCCGGTTTAACATGGGCTTATAAAGGAGAAAAAAATGCCAAGACGCGCAACATCTATCAGAACAACCCGCGTTAACAAGAAAAAACACTTAAAAAACCTGAAAGTTAAGACTCAGTTGAAGAAAACTTTGAAAAAATTTCAATCACTGATTTCTGCTAAGCAAATTAGCGAAGCAAAAGCGCTTTTAGGAAAAGTGTTCTCTCAACTTGATAAAGCGGCAAAGAAACAAATCATCCATTCAAAGACAGCCGACCGCAAAAAATCCCGCTTAATGAAGCGAGTCAGCAAAACAGCATAAACTAATTACAAGTTTTTCTAAAGCAAAGGCAGGCTTAAGCCTGCCTTTCTTTATGTCTTTATCACATTCAACTAAAAGTGAAAGCCGCCTTTGCGTTTCTTGAGGCTTTAAAGAACTTTTTTCCCACGCGTAACGAAGCCCTCCTAAAATCCACTCTGGCCTCTGCCCGTCTTTTAAAAGCTGGCTTAACACCCTGATAGCGGCATCCGGTTTCTTAAGTTCAATGGAACGACTTAGGGTAAAAGTGTCTACTTTAAGCTCTTCTTGAAACCTTTTTACTTTTGCGAACCGCGAAAGCTGATTCAAGAAAATATCTTTACTATCAAACTTCTCTACATCTAAAACAAAAATAATATTATCGTCCTGTTTTTTTGCGTAGATAAGGATAAAATCCTTAATTTCATCTTTCAGCTTTCCCGCATCTTTAATTACAATAAGCCGTTTAGCGCCTTTTGTAGGAAGGCATAATATTTTTTCCTGTAAACCCTTTAGTGTTAACTCTCTGGCGTATAATATATCAAGGTTAAATTGTTCGATTTCTTTGGCGAGGGATTCCTGCTTTAGCCTTTTAAGCTGTATGTCTTTGGAAAGATTGTCATGGCCGACAAAAAGATAAACCATAAAGATAACTGATAAAATTTACCACTCTTCAACCGTGCGCTCAACCACTCTGCGCGCAAGATCGGCTAAAGCATTATTAATAGCGGTGGCTTCCGAGATTGATTGGGTGCCTGTTACGAAATATTCAGTCAAGCCGGTAAAGTTATTCTCCTGCCAGACTATTTTATTTTCTTTTTTATCCAACAAGGTAAGGTTAACAATTAAATTCACCCTATACTGTGTTACATCGTCATTATCATTATATGTTAAAGGATCCTTACGAAACTCCATAAGTTCCCCTTTTAAAACTAAATCCGCCGAGTCATCAACTTTAACCGGCCTAAGATTACCGTCAAAAAGGTACTTGTCGGAAACAGCATTTGTAATATCGGTTTCCATCCCCGGACGATAAAGCCTGTATTTAGTCGCCACATATTCTTCTTTAGTAAAATCTATCCTATTGATAAACGGAGTTATATAAATAGTTTTGTATTTATTGGAAATCATAGAGCGCGTCGTGTATCCGCAGCCGATAAAAGAGAAAGCGCATATAACAAATAATAAACAACAGATTAATTTCTTTAAGCCGATTTTAATCATTTTTTCTTCTCCAATGTGCGTAATTTTTCTTGCGCTTTCGCGGCAAATGTACTATCAGAATAATTAGTTATTACTTCATTATAATAAATCTTTGCAGATTCAAATTGTTTTTGCTTTTCGTAAAAGCGGCCGATATTGAAGTTGGCTTCTGCCTCTTCTTCTCTGATTGCAGATATGCTTTTCTCAGCTTTATCCGATAGAATTGCCTCAGGATGCTCTTTCACGAATTCTTCAAACTTCTGCTTTGCTTCTTCGGTTGCTCCCTGATCATAATCAGCTCCGCGCGAAACTGCCTGACGACAGACAGCAATTTGGAATTTAGACGGCTCCGACCATTCGCTATCAGGATAATTTGAAATAACCTTATTAAAAGCATCCTCTGCTTCAAAATATCTCTTTAATTCCTTTAAAACTAAGCCAAGTTTATACTGTGCTTTGGGAGCAAGCGGCCCATAAGTAGAATTCTCAATTACTCTTGTAAATATTTCTATTGAGGGGTTCTCAACCGGCAACGTTAACCCCATAGCCTTACGTTTCTCTCCCGACATAAACAACTCGCCGATTTTGTATTCACGCTCGTTTATTTCTTTTATTCTTTCTGAGAAAGGATACTTATCAATTACCTTCTGATAAGCTAAATATGCTTCGTAGGGCCTGCCTGTTTCTTCCGCAATCCGGCCTAGATAAAACTGGCTTTCTGAAGCTTCAAAAGATTTAGGATAAGCTTTAAGCAGCTTTTTAAATTCTTTTTCCGCCTCATCATAGCTTTTTAACTCAAAAAAGTCCCTGGAAAAGGCAAATTGCTCTTTTGGAGTAGGTTTTACAGAAGATTTTGGGTTAATCCACTTTTTGCTTTTAGGCGTCCAGATCCAATAGGCATGCGCCTGGCTCGTGGTAAGCACAAAAACAACCAAAAATATTAATAAAAGCTTGCGTCTCATAGGGTTTAACTTTAACATAAATTTGGGAATTTGTCAACGGAAGGTAATAAAAAAGAGGCGTCTATTTGATAGGCCAAGTTATCACCGATTGATAAACTTAGGCTGGAGACGCCCCTTTTTTAAATTCTTTTTCCCAATAAAGCTACTCTTAAATCCTGCTCCGAAACTGCTGAATCAATAACTACCAGAATATCCTTAAGGCCTGAATCTGTGGCACAGCACCGCTCTTCTTCCATCCTTAAGATATCCGCAATACAAGAGATTACTTTATCAATGTCTCTGTCAATATTACCTTTGTAACAGGAAGCCTGGAGGTATTCCTTGATCCTGTCAGATGAAGGAACTATGCCTGAATTAACCAGATTCTCTATTTCCCTCCATTCTGAATTAAGGTTTATATCATTAAGCCTGCTTGCGGATGGATTACCAATGTTAACGCTTAGGCTGCTTATGGCTTGAGTAACTATTGGTAGATGACGAAAATCGATTCCGCCGAAACTTTTAGTAGCCTGTATAAGCTTTGCTTCAGGGACAACATTTCTTTCCAATTCTGGACTTTCAATAATTTTTGATTTTTGGCTCAATAAACTAACGACCCTTTTGCTGCCATCTTTCTCTTTATCTGAATACCAATCTGAACTATTCAATATTCTTTTTGCCTCTTTCAGGACAATCTTCTTAGAATTAGAAGATAACCGCTCCAAAATAAGTTCTGCCTGCTGGCCAACAATATCTAATGGACAAGCCTGAGCTATGATCAAAATATCTACCAAATTACTTCCCAACTTTGTTTTCTCAAGCTCTACTTCACCTTTTCTTGCCAATTCATACAATTCATCAAACGTTCTGCTATTATTTACGCTCCAAAAAATTCCTTCGATTGCTCTCCTGTCATCGCGCCCTGCTTCTTCTTCCCATAAATCTCTTGAAAGATACACTTCAACAATAGCCCCCAATCCAAGATATGCTAAAGGAGTACCGTTCTTCCTTTCTTCCTCAAAGATACGATCCCAAAATCCTTTAGCTTGCGGCAATATTGCCTTCACTACAATTTTCTGAGCACCAATCTTCTGAGCATACTCTCTTGCTGCAGACCAAAGGCCTCGGCCAATTCCCTTATCTCTGAATCTTGAAAAAACCAAAATATCAAAAACACTCAAATAAACTCTATCCCCATATACTTCCTTAACACAAGTAATAAAACCGGCGACTTCCCCATTTTCCAAATAAACAAGATATTCATTATTCGGATTGCCAAAAGCTTCTTGAAGTTTTTCATAAGACTTTTTTTCCGTTTCTTTATTTACCATTGCAAGATAAGAAGCAATCTGACGAATATATAATTCATTACCTCTCACTGGCCAAACATTACCTGTTTTCTTCCTCGCAACATCCTCCTTTTGCTCTACCCTAAGAATATCCTCCATTTGCCTTGCCAATTCATGAGCATCTTCTGGTGATATCTCCGAATGCATTTCAGCAACCCACTTAGCCATCGCTTCATGGCCAAGCCCAGCTAATATCAAACGTAAGTCATTGTTATGCCCTGCCAAATACTGATCACCTATGAATATTCTGTTACCAAGCCTTACGGGCCCGTTGATAGACCTACCGTCTAATCTTTTCATAAAAGGCTCGGCTACAACTATTACTTCAGCGCCATTAATCCTTCCCGGGCCAAATTTATCTTCCAGCTCTTTAACTATATCCTTAGGCAAAGCTATACGCCTGGCTCCGCTTGAATCTGCTAATCTTTGTATTGCCTCAACATCTTCTCTTGTAACATCACCTTCCAGAGCATGATCTTCATTTTTATTAGTAGGCGTAACTTTTAAACCAATGACTGCTTTTGTCTGGCCTCCTCGAAGATCATTCTTCCCTTTGTTATATCTACTTTCTATCTCTGTAGCAAACCGATTAAAAGTGCTATAAGGAACTTCATCCTGCTGGAAATCACTCCTTAACTCATTTAACACCTCAACCGATATTCTAAAAATCCGGTCCCAATTTACGCCTTGAGGGTTACTACGGATTATCCTTGCAAGCGCTGCTCTGCCAGGAGTATGGGTATCTTCAATGCTCTTATCATTAGGCTTATTTTCCCAATTGGCAGAATGCTTTTCATATTTTGAATTAGCTGTTATTCTTTTAACGGCATCATTGAATAAATTATTATCGCCTATTATGGATCTTAAAGATTTAAATCCATAAATATCGCATAAAAATTCATGCATAGCAGCCATGTTTTGATTAGTTAAGGTCTGATTAAATCCTTTGGAATAAAGCAATTTATGCATTGCTTCATGCGCAAAAGACCAAAAAGTTTGGTAGGAATAACCTATCCTATTTAATCCCATTACACCGACAGAATAAGCTCCTTCTATATACGCATTAAGCCGGAATGAAGACGCTGCCTTCAACAACATTGTCGTTTCTCCGCTCTCTTTAGGCAAAAGAGGCTCCGAATTCATAAGGATTGCGAACATTAGAAAATATGATTGTAATTTTGGCTCTCCAGCCAATACCAAGTCTTCGCGCAAAATATTCTGTATTTTATTGCTTCCGCTTTCCCTGAAGAATTTTTCTGCTAAATATTGCCAATCTTCTCCTTTAATGATTTTATTTATTTCTGTTAAGTTTTGGTCTAAAAGCAAACAGGTTAATCCCAAAGCATAAGCTCTTAATTCAACAGGCATTGATTTATCTTGCCTTATACTATCTATGAATTTACGATCGTTTCTTAAGTGATACAAAATAAGATATCCGAAATCAGGGTGTTGTTTAATAAATTCTTTTGCTCCCCGGCTTTCATTTTTTGACAGAATATTAACGACTTGTTTTTGCAGGCTAATATCTGGAGTCAATAAGCCTACTAGTTTTTCTCTTTGATGGGGATAATTGTACAAAAGATTATGCAGCGCTAATGCAGACCTACGCCACAATACACTATCTTTAGATGTCGATTTATAAGTATCTACTAGGGCATTTATCGCGAAAACATAGCCATTCTCCGCAAACCATTCAAGATGAGAATACGGAAGCCGTCCGAGATCTTCAACTGTAACGCCTTCTTCTTCTAACTTCACCAATGCACTAAATAACCTCTCAAAAGCATGGACCACCGGAGAGCTTTCATATTTGAAGGCAAATGTATCTGGATACTTAACCAAACGAAATAGTAAATCTAAAGCTATGTATCTTATTCTTTCCTGCTCCTTATTGGTCGTTTTGGAACGGATAATTTGTTCAAGCTTGGGGATTAATTGAAAAACTTGCCTTAACGCAGCAGGATCATTTTGAGCCTTGATTCCAAGATTAATCAGATCCTTTGCGAAAAGCTCCTTCTTATTTATCGATGGCGCAGGTTTGCTTGCAGGTATTGCTGCTAGCGCCGTAATCTTAGGTGGCTCTTCCAAAACCTTTACTTTAAACTCTGGCTGGGCAGCGCCGGATGCTTCTGTTAAAGATAACAATACCAACAAAGGAAATAAAAACTTTTTTCCTTTCCTGAAGATTTCGGATATTGTTCCGTTGGATGGGGACAAAGTTATGCGAGCCCCTGTTTTAGGATCAGTAAAAGTCTCTGCGCCAAAAGGGGGCATATTTGGCGCGATCCCGCTAATACCCCCCGAGAAATAACTCCTTATTACCTGCCCGTAGAGTGTATTTACCGAATCTTTAATATTGTATTCACCGTCTTTGAATGATTTCTGGTAAGCTTCGAAATAAGTAGATTTTGACCAGGATTCTTTGGAAGCAAGGTTTGAAGTAATAACATTCCTATCTATCAGCTTGGAATACGGATTATTTTGGCTGGAAAATCTCGACTTAAACCACTGCGCCATGATAAGAGAATAATAAACCTGTCTTAACTGGGCATAGCGCTTTGAAGTATTAATCTCTTTGGTTAACTTTGGGATAATCAAATCCCTGATCAATTGGGATGCGTATTCATTTAATTCTTTTAGCCTGTCATCCTTAAAGTTATAAGTTGCTGAATTCTTAAGATAATCCTGTTCCAAGCAAACCTTAAGAGTTGCCTTGTAGATATAAGCTGAGTCTTTAGTCTCACGGATAATAATCTCATCGGGAATTATCCAAGGGCGGGTTAATGTTGGGATAGTAACTTCCTCTGAACCAAAAAGCTCCCCTGCTTTTTTGTAAAGTTTGTCCCAATACTCTTTTCCTTCAGGTGTCTGTGGAGAAGTAAATCGTGCAGTATCCTTTTTAAGCTCAACGTCTGAAGCAAGCATGATCTTGCCGATTTCGGTCTGAGCAAGGTTGTCATCAATAATATCGTCTTCGGCGTCAGGACGCAGATTCACCCAGAAGCTCTCATTAGGAAGGGTTAATCCGATAAGAAAATAATCTAAAAGTATTTTACCTGAATCCTCTAACTCCTGATTGGAATGATCTTTAAGGCTTCCTTTATCAACGAGTATATTAAAATTGTTGTTTAGGCTGTCGAAGGAAAGATATCTTAAGTGCAGGGGACGATAAACATCAGGAATTAACGTATTGCGCAATAAAGACAGACTCCCGGCAATGTCCAGCTGTCCGGCTACCTGGGCAAAACCGGATTGCTCAAATATAAGCAAAAAACAAAGCAAAAAAGCGAGTATTCTAGTAAGTTTTGTCTGCATTTTGAAACGAACAGTTTATCAATCGGTAATATAAATATATATTATTAATAATATATTACAATGCGATATCAGGGGGTTTTTGAAAGGGTTTTCTTTTAAAAACTAATCCATGCTGCAGGCAGGTTTGAAAGGAAAATGTTGACTTTCAATAACATATTTACCAACAATTCGAGGACTGGAGCAAACGGTATAACATTAAGAAAACCAATGGCTTGTGTAAAAATAAGGCCGAATCCGCACAGAGTAATTAATGTGGCTAAAGGCACTACAAAAATATTTGCCAGGACAGTTATAGGAGAAAATATCCTAAAGTTAGCAAGGATAATCCCAGCAGTGCCAATCCAGGCAGAAAACGAAACAAGCAGGTTATCAACAATATACCGGCCTGCGGGAAATTTGAGCTTCTCTATCCTGATCAACTTTTTTAATCTAGGGTATAAGAAAATAATCGCGAATACGCTGGCAAATGACAATTGAAAGCCGATATCAAATAATTGCAAGGGATTTAGCGATAAGATAAACAAAGCTGCCAGGCTTAATGAGTAATAAACATCGGGCTCTCTTTTAATAAGATAACCCGACAGAAAAAATATCGCCATAATTGTCGCCCTTAAGACCGGATTGCTTGCCCCAGTCATAAAACAATAGGTAATAACAAAAAGGATTGTAAAGACTATCCTTGGCTTTCGCTTCAACCTTAATAATTTTAAAAGCAAATTCGTAATAAAAGCCACTATTCCTACATTAAAACCGCTTACCACTAACACATGCACGGTGCCGGTTTTCATCATAACATTGTTGATCAATGGGGGAACATTTCTTTTTTCTCCTAAAACCATGGCGCTTGTAATGCCGGCTGACAAATTAGAAAGATGGTTTCTAATCGTGCTTTGTGCCTTATCCTTAAGCCAATAACTAAATCTTTTAAAACTTGCATTACTAGATTTTATTCTTTGAGGAGGAAATCTCACAGACAGGATTTCATAAACTCCCTGGTTAGACAAATATCTCTTATAACTTTGCCTTCCGGATTGGGTATAATCCGTCGGGTAATGGATATTCCCGGTTAACAGCAATTCCTCTCCATAAATATAGGCATCAGTGCTTTCAAAACGAACAAAAATTTTTCCACAACAGTCAAATCCATGTTTTCCAAATTGTAACTGTTTAGTTTCAAAAATAAACGACTGACTATTATTTCCGACATTTGGCTCGCTTGCGATATTTCCTTTAATCCTAAAATATTGCTCTGAGTCAGATCAGGTGAATCTTGAAATGTGGCATTTAGGCAGGATTTGATAATTCTTAAAATGAAGAAACCCAAGAATAATTACGATAAAGCATAATAAAATATCAAAATAACCTTTGTGTTTGGTCAATCGCCACGCAAAGAAAAGAATAAACAAGAGGACTATTGCAAAATAAATAAACCCAAACTCCAGCCTGCTTGCAATTAACACGCCTAAACAAAAACAAAGAATTAGTATGCACAAAGGACGTTTCATTGCACGAAGAATATTTCTTTGAGTTTCTCATAACGCTTATCGCCTATGCCTTTTACTAATTTCAGGCTTTCTAAAGATTCAAATGGCCCATTCTTTTCCCGAAATAGGATTATTTCTTTGCATAATTTTGGCCGGATTAGTTTTGTACAAAGTAAGTCGTTTAAGCTTGCCTTATTTAAATCTAATTTGCAGATCTTCTCATTAACATTCAGAATCTTCGCACTAGCCGGATGTATCTTATAAAGAAAATTAATTCCTATCCCTAAGAATGAGACAGCAATAAGAAAAACAACCACCTTGCGTTCTTCATTAGTAAAATTAAACAAATTTCCCTCCTCTCTCCAAAGTTCCTACATCAATAGACGAAAAAAGAGGCAAAATCTAACATAAAAACTTGGGGACGGTTCTATTTTTTTTAAAACTTTAGTCCTAAAAAAATATAACCGTCCCCGGTTTCTAAACTACTATATTGACGAGCTTTTTGGGGATAATAATGAAATTTCTGATGGGCTTGTCTTTAATCCAAGGAGCTAATTTTGCATCATTAAGCACTAATTCTTTAAGTTTGTCGTCGCTTATCTCCAGAGGAACCTCGATTTTTGACCTAAGCTTTCCACAAACTTGAATTACTATAGTTACATTTTCTTCAACTAACATCTTAGGGTCATATTTTGGCCAATTAGCCTTAAAAATGCTTTCTTTGTTACCCAGCTCTTGCCAAAGCTCTTCGCAGAAATGCGGAGCAATAGGAGCAAGCATAAGAATCAACGCCTTATAAACTTCTTTATCTGCGCCTTGAAGATAAATCGCATTAGTTAATTCCATTAGACCCGCGATTGCAGTATTGAATTTAAAATCTTGAACATCTTCTGTTACTTTTTTAATTGTTTTATGCAGAATCCGCATAAGTTCAGGGGAAGCTTTTTCTTTAAGGTTCTCTTGAATGCGCCAGACACGGTTTAGGAATTTATTTGCTCCCTCAGTCCCGCGTTCCTCCCATTCAAGCTCTGTTTCCGGAGGAGCGGCAAACAAAATAAACAAACGCAAAGTATCAGCACCGTATTTACTGATAATTGAATCCGGGTCAACAATGTTCCCCCGCGACTTAGACATAACCTCGCCGTCTTTTAAAACCATTCCTTGTGTCAAAAGTTTCTTAAACGGCTCGGAGAAATCTATCATTCCTAAATCTTTAAAAAATTTGGTAAAAAACCGGGAATATAACAAATGTAAAATGGCATGTTCAATGCCGCCTATATATTGATCAACCGGCATCCAGTATTTCGCTTCATTTTTATCAAAAGGAGATTCGTTAGATTTAGGCGAACAGAACCTTAAAAAATACCATGAGGAATCAAAGAAGGTTGCCATAGTATCGGTTTCTCGACGAGCTCCCCCATTACATTTAGGGCATTTAACCTCAACAAATTCTTTTACTTTGCCAAGCGGGCTTCCCCCTTCTCCGGTAAAAGGCGCATCCGCAGGAAGAGAAACCGGCAAATCTTCATAGGGCACCGGGACAACTCCGCACTTTGGGCAATAGATCATAGGAATCGGTGTCCCCCAATAACGCTGGCGCGAAATCAGCCAGTCACGCAGCCTCCAATGCGTTACAATCTTTCCAATCTCCTCTTTCTCCATCCACTCGGCAATCTTTGTTTTTGCTTCTTCATTCTTTAACCCATCAAATTTTCCAGAGTTAACCTGAACTCCATCGCCTTCATAAGCCTCATTCATGGTTTCAGGTTTCAGGTTGCAGGTTTCAGGATTGATAACTACTCTCATCGACAGCTTATGCTCTTTTGCAAACAAAAAGTCGCGCTGATCATGAGTCGGGACAGCCATTATTGCTCCAGTCCCATATTCCATTAAAACGTAATCCGCAATCCAGATCGGGATAGTTTCATTATTCACCGGGTTTATCGCATAACTTCCGGTAAACACACCTTCTTTCTTAACATCAGAAGATGAACGGACTACTTTGCTTTCCTTAAGAACTTTTTCAATAAAACCTAATGCTTCTTTTTCTTGAGGCTTACCTTTAATAATATCTTTGACTAACGGATGCTCAGGAGCCAAGACAATGTAAGTTGCACCAAAAATCGTATCTACTCTTGTAGTAAATACCGGAATTGTTTTTCCGTTTTCTTTTAAACGGAAATATATTTCAACGCCTGAGCTCTTCCCGATCCAATTATTCTGCATACTAATAACTCTCTCAGGCCATTCTTTTAACTGGGCTAAGTCTTCCAAAAGCCTTTCTTTGTAATCCGTAATCTTTAAATACCACTGTTCCAGGTCTTTCTGCTCTACTTTTGAATGGCACCTCCAACATCCGCCTTCAATAACTTCTTCGTTGGCAAGTGTCGTTTCGCAAGAAGGGCACCAATTAACCGAGGATTTCTTTTTGTAAGCCAACCCCTTTTCAAACATTTTTAAGAATATCCACTGGTTCCACTTATAATAATCCGCGTCGCAGGTTGAGACTTCTCTATCCCAATCGTAAGAAAAACCCATCTTTTTTAATTCTTCACGCATATCATCAATGCATTTATGCGTCCAGATATCAGGCTTAGTCTTATTCTTTATAGCAGCATTCTCTGCCGGCTGGCCAAAAGCGTCAAAACCCATAGGATGCATGACACTAAAACCTTGCATCCTTTTAAAACGGGCTGCTACATCGCCAATCGTATAATTACGCACATGCCCCATGTGGATTTTTCCCGATGGGTATGGAAACATCTCTAATAAATAATACTTTGGCTTTTGTGTTTCGGTTTTAGCGCTAAAGATTTGTTCTTTAAGCCATAAATCCTGCCATTTTTTTTCTATTTCCTTGAAAGAATAAATCATTCTTTAATCTTCCTCTGTGGAATTAATGAAATCAATGTTGAAATCCCGCGTAAAAGAGTTTCCGGAGCACAAGGCTTGGTAATATAAAGCTCTGCTTCCAAATCGTATGATTTTTTTATTGATTCCAAGTCACTTTTTGCACTCACAATAACTGCGGGGATCCATTTTGTTACATCTTTGCTTCTTAAAGCTTTCAACACCTCAAAGCCGTTTAACTTTGGCATAATTAAATCAAGAATAATTACATCGGGATTATTTTCTTTTACCTTTACCAATGCCTCTTCCCCGTCGTAAGCTGAAATTACGTCATATCCTGCTTCTTTGATAATCTTACTTAATACCTCAACTACATCCTTTTCATCGTCAACAATTAAAACTTTGGATATGTAGCCCATTAGTTCTCCTTGTTTAAGCCCTTAGATGTCTTACAATTTTAAGATTCATTTCGTCGGCGTGCTCACTGTCTTTCGGAGTTTCAAGAATAAAGGGAATCTTTTTTAATTTTGGGTGATTAATGATTCTTTCCATCCCTTTCATCCCAATTGAACCTTTTCCTATGTGCGCGTGCAGATCGCGATGCGAACCTAATTCAGCAGGAGTATCATTTAGATGAATTAATTTAACCAGATCTAACCCAACTAAATTATCAATTTCATCCAACATCTCTTCTAAGCCGTTTTTTGTAGAAATATCATAACCCGCAACATAAGCATGAGCTGTATCAAGACAGAGCCCAACGCGTTCTTTTTGCTTTAAGTTATCTATAACTTCTTTTTGATGGCTGAATTTATAGCCAAGCCAGGAACCTGACCCGGAAGTATTTTCCAGCAATATCCCGACAGAGCTTTCTTTTGTTTTCTCTAAAATCCTGTTTAATGCGGTAATTAATCTCTTTAAGCCGGACTTCTCCGATGTCTGCTTATGGCTACCCATATGAGTGACTATATAATCCGCTTTTAAAAGCGAGGCTTCATGCATATCTTCCACATAGGCCTTCATGGATGCACGATAAAGCACGTAGTCCGGGGAAGCAAGGTTAAGCAAATAAGGGATATGGATAAAAATCGGCTTTATCCCTGAATTCTGGGCGCGCTTGACAAATTCCGCGACATCTTCCTGCCCAATTTGATTCTCACGCCACCTTTGAGGATTACGGGAGAATACCTGCATAGTATTGCAGCCAAGCTCTTCTGCGCGAGCAATAGCTTCGTAAATCTTACCCGCTCCGGAAACGTGTACTCCTAAAAGCATTTATATTCCTAACGCTAAATTGGCTGCAAATAATAGCTTTGCCGCCTATGTTTGAATACAATATTATACACCTAGCCGCCGTTCGGTCAAGGTTATAGTTGACAAGGTTAAACGGCGTATGTTATATTTATAGGGCTATTAAGGTTTTTTGGGGCTGTAGCTCAGCTGGGAGAGCACTTGCATGGCATGCAAGGGGTCAGGAGTTCAATCCTCCTCAGCTCCACAAAATTTTTCGGACAACGAAAAATTTTGTGGCACTGAAGCGAGCGTTAAACGGCGCGACAAGCGCCGTAGCGAGCGGGAGTGCCACAAATTATTCTTTCGCCGGAGTGGCGGAATGGCAGACGCAGCAGCCTCAAAAGCTGCCGAGGGCAACCTCATGGGGGTTCAAGTCCCTTCTCCGGCATTTTTTATGAATAAAACTAAGCGCATTCAATGGACGCATGAACTCGCTTACGCTGTTGGCCTCATCACCACTGACGGGAATTTATCCCCAGACAAAAGACATATTCAATTTACAACTACAGACCACCAACTCGCCGAACAGTTCAATAGATGCTTAAACATTAACAGCAAAATCCAATTAACCCCTCCCTCTGGCTTTGGTAAAAAATCTGCATATAGAATTAATTTTAGCAATGTAAAACTATACAGGTGGCTTGAACAAATCGGCTTAAAACCAAGAAAAACACATTCTCTGGGAATAATAAAAACTCCTAAGAAATACTTTCCTGATTTTTTAAGAGGACATTTGGATGGCGATGGTTCAATATTTACCTATAAAGATAAATATATGAACTACAAAAGACGCCGTTATACATACTCGCGCACATATACGGCATTTAATTCTAGTTCTTTTAAACACATCAATTGGATCAGAAATAATTTAAGGAAAGAATTAAATATTAAAGGGGCTTTAAATTCTTGGCTAAAACCGGAAAGAACTGTACCATTGTGGACACTAAGATTTGCTAAAAAAGACTCGTTTAAATTATTACGCTGGCTCTACTATAAACCCAATCTATCATGTTTATCCCGCAAAAGAGAAATTGCTGAACAATTTCTAAAAAGCATTCATAAGAATATTAGAATTTAAAAGCAGGTAGAATAATTACAATCCCGTTTTTTTACGACTTAATATCGGTGGAAGGCTGACGATGGTTCAAATAAGGAGATATTTTCTTCAAAATCCGCTGGGCAATAAGTTTATAACCATTGCCGTTTGGATGCAGAAAATCGCTTTTCATAGAAGGATTGGTAATAATTCCACTCATGATAGAAGGAACAAAAATTGCCCCGTTATCTTTGGCAATTTTAAAATAAGCAGGACGGTATTCTTTCATTAACATCCCGGCGCTTACATCAACAATCGCAACCATAGCGCCTTTCTCTTGAATTCTCTCTACCATCTGCTTTATATTATTTACAGTTAGCTCCGGAGAAACCTTCCTCAAGAAATCATTCCCACCAAACTCAATAATAACTAACAAAGGATTCCTTGATAACACATCCGAATCAAGCCGTTTTAAAGCCTCAGTAGTCGTATCGCCGTCAATCCCAGCGTTAATCACTGAGAAATTGATCATCTTGGAAAGATGCACCGGGTAAGCTTCATCTGAAGTAACGCCATATCCATAGGTGATACTATCTCCAAAACAAATTATGTTTTTCCCGTTCGAACTTACATTCTTGATTTCTTTCTTTTCACAGGCGGATAAACCAAAAACACAATAACCTAATAAAGCTATTACCAAAACTAGAATTTTATTTTTTCTGGACATGTCTTAACCTTAGTTGCCCGCAGGCTGCATCAATATCCTCCCCACGGGATTTCCTTAAAGTAACATTGACTTGCGCATTTTTTAAAAAATCCTGAAAGATCAGAATCTCAGATTTACTTGGCGGCTCTATGCCTAATTCCTTAACAGGATTGGCCGGGATAAGATTAACCTTACAATCTATTCCCTCTAATAGTGTAACCAATTTTTGGGCATTTTGCAAATCAGAATTTAATCCCTTGATTAAAACATACTCAAAAGTTATTTGCCGGTTAGTCTTTGCATTATACTCTCTTACCGCTTTCATCAGGTCTTTAAGCGGGTATTTCTTATTTATCGGCATTAAGCTTGAGCGTATTTTATCATCCGCAGCATGCAAAGAAACAGATAATTCAAACTGGAGATTTTCATCTTGGAGTTTTTTAATCCCCGGGATAAACCCGCTGGTTGAGATTGTAATTCTGCGCGCCCCTATGTTAAGGCTGTAAGAAGCATTGATTATTCTTATTGCTTTTAAGACATTTTCGTAGTTATCTAAAGGCTCCCCTGTGCCCATAAAAACAATATGAGTTAGTTTATTTTCAGAAGAGCTGTCTTTTATGCAAAGGATCTCATCAATAATCTCAGAGACACTTAAATTCCTTTTAAACCCCAATAGGCCGCTTGCGCAAAAACGGCAGCCAAACTTACACCCGACTTGCGATGAAACACAGCCTGTTACCCTGTCGGAAACAGGAATTATGACGCCCTCAACAACACTTTTATCGCTTAGCTCAAAAAGAAGTTTTTTTGTCCCGTCGCTTGATTCCAAACATTGAACCAGGTCCAAAGAGGAAACAGAAAACTCTTTATTTAATTTTTCCCTTAGATCCTGAGAAAGATCGCTCATTTTAAGAAAGTCTCTCAGGCCTCTCTGGTATATCCAACGAAAAACCTGCTTTGCGTGAAAAGCAGGTTTCCCCCATTTCTTAAAAACATCCTCTAATTCTTCTAAATTTAAATCTTTAACATCAGGCATA
The DNA here is from genome assembly GCA_028715415.1 of Candidatus Omnitrophota bacterium. Taxonomy (NCBI): domain Bacteria; kingdom Pseudomonadati; phylum Candidatus Omnitrophota; species Candidatus Omnitrophota bacterium. The sequence continues at coordinate 45,773 of JAQURX010000010.1, forward strand.
TTGATCAACTAATCTTTTGGCTCTCTTGGCAGCTGCGCTTAAGGCTTTCTTTATCAATCTTTCCAACTCTATTTTTGGGAAGCGTAGACGAAAATTCAAAATAATGCGGAATCTTAAAATGCGCCAAATGCTGTTTTAAAAATGATCGCATCTCATCATCGGCTAGCTCCTCTCCTTCTTTTGGAGTAATAAAAGCCTTTGGGACTTCCCCTCTTAATTTATCCGGAATACCGATTACCGCGGCTTCCTTTACTTTCGGATGGCGCTGGATAACTTCTTCCAACTCTGGAGCAAATACAATTTCCCCTGCAACTTTAATCATCTCTTTGATTCTACCGACGATAGAATACCTTCCGCCCTTATCCCGCTTAACCACATCTCCGGTCTTAAACCAACCGTCAGCAGTCAAAACGCTTTTAGTTAATTCGGGCTCTTTGTAATAACCGGATGTGACAGCTTTTCCTTTTATCCAAAGCTCGCCTTCTAATTCACCCTTTAGCTCATTACCATCAAGATCTACAATTTTAACTTCGGTCCCAGGAGGAAACTTACCGGTATGCTCAATTTCTCTTGTATTTGTACCGGTAGGTAAAAAAGTATTGGGGGCTGCGGTTTCAGTCATCCCCCAGCCATTTAAAAGGTAAGCATTAGGACAGACCTTATGGAACCTCTCAAGTAAAACAGGAGAAGACGGGGCGCCAAAAACAACCGCGTATCTTAAAGAAGAAAGGTCAAATTTATCGTAATCTTTAAGCGATAATACCGCCACATACATTGAAGGAACAATACAAAAAATCGTCAATTTATATTTTTCAATGTTCTTAAGAAAATCTAATGGTTGGAAACGCTCCATTAAAACCAGCGTCGTGCCAAAATAAAGCATAAAAAGCATATAATCAAGCCCGCCGACGTGAGAAAAAGGAACCCCCGCGCAAAGAAAGCTATCTTTTTCGCTTACCTTTAAGAAATATTCTAGAGTTTTAATTGGATTACCGAGATGTCCGTAATTAAGCATTACTCCTTTAGGATGCCCGGTTGAGCCTGAAGTATAAAAAATTGCTGATTCGTCTAGTTCATCTATTTTTTCGTTAACTATGTTTCCTTGCTTATTAAGCAATTCATTCCAAGATAAAAAGGCTTCTTGCGTAGGATTGAAAACTACAATTTTCTGAAGCTTCGGGCATTTAGACTTTAGATTATTAAAATCCAGCCCTCTTCTCTCCTGTGCGATAAGAACCTTGGTATCGCTATGATTAATGAAATTAATAATTTCTTCCTCAGTAAGCATAAAATCTAAAGGAACACATACACCGCGTAAAACAAATACCCCGAGAAAGCTATAGATATACTCCGGGATATTTGGAAGAAAAATTGCTATCTTTTCGCCCTTTAAAACACCAAGCGAAGATAAGCCCTTTGCAACCTGCAAAGAAAAATCATTTAGCTGCTTATAAGTGATAACCACACCTTCGGATGAAACTTCCTGAGTATGGGATTTAAAGATAATTGCCGGTTTGTTCGGAAATAACTTTACATCTTTTTCAAGAGCTTGTGCAAAATTCATAATCCCTCCCGATACCTAAAAACCGTACCAATAATTAATTAAAGGTTTCTCACCTTGAGCTTTATCTTGAATTACATTTTTAATCCGGGTGTATTCTAAAAAGCCTTCTTTTCCTAATTCTTTCCCAAAGCCACTCTGCTTAAACCCGCCATAAGGAACTTCATTAAAAAACATCCCGTAAGTATTAACCCAGATTGTTCCTGCATTTATTTTACCGGCTAATTCGCTTGCTTTTATTTCATCTTTTGCCCAGATACAACCTGCAAGTGCAAAATTAGAAGCGTTAGCAAGCTCTACCGCCTCGGAAATGCTTGAGAATTTGCTTATGCAGGCAACCGGCCCAAAAACTTCTTCCTTAAAGATTTGCATCTGAGGCGAAACTTCAGTAATTACAGTAGGTTCAAAGAAAAATCCTGCTTTCAAAGCTTCATCCTGCGGGATTTTGCCGCCACAAAGCACCTTTGCGCCTTCTTGCTTTGCTTTCTCCACAAAACCAATTACTTTATTTCTCTGTGACTCAGAAATTAAAGGCCCCATTTGAGTTTCAAAATCACTGCCAACCTCAAGCTTTATTCGTTTCGCTTTTTCAACAAAATCATTTATGAATTTATCGTATATGCTATCCTGAACAAAAATTCGCGACATCGCAGTACACATCTGGCCTTGATTTAAAAATATAGAACACAACGACCCATTAACCGCTAATTCAATATCGGCGTCGGACAAAACTATGCTTGCTGACTTTCCGCCTAATTCCATTATTGCTTTTTTTACATTTACCGAAGAATATTCTGCAATCTGCCTGCCAACCTCATTACTTCCGGTAAAAGAAATCATATCAACACGCTTATCAGAACAAAGTAGTTTTCCTAATTTCTCTCCGCTCCCATTTATAATGTTTACAACTCCTTTGGGAAAGCTAGCTGCATGAATAATTTTAGCTAAATATAGCGCTGTTAATGGAGTCAGGCTTGAAGGCTTTAGGATAACGGTGTTTCCCGCGGCAAGTGCCTGGGCTAATTTCCATGAAGCAATTAATAAAGGATAATTCCACGGTACAATAAGGACTACTACACCAACAGGTTCCCGGGTAAGCCGGCTGTCGGATTTTGAAATCTGAGTATTAATTGAAATTTTTTCCTCACTGAGGAATTTTCCAAAATTATTAGCAAAATAATTAAAAGTTTCTGCTGCTGACGGGATATCCATAAAAGTAGATTCTTTTATTGGCTTTCCATTATTTAGAGTTTCAAGTTGAGCAAATTCTGCAGCATTATCAAGAATGCCTTGTGAAATCTTTAAAATATAGTTTTTGCGTTCTTCCAAAGAAATCTTCGGCCAAGTCCCTTTATCAAAAGCCTCTCTTGCGCCTGCTAAAGCCAATTCAACATCCTGTTCAGAAGCAACCGGAACTTCAGCAATGATTTCTTGTGAAGCAGGATTAATTATTTTTTGCTTTGCCTGCGAATCTTTAAACTCACCGTTAATATAAAGAAGGTATTTTTCTTGCATAATTATTTAAACCTAACCATAGTAAATAATTTAAACAACCTGCTAAAAGGAACATACCATTTGGAAAGTTGCCCCAATTGCCCGGATAATTTCATTTTGCCCTGAGTTACTGCGACGAATGAATCGAGTTTGCCTAAAAAAACCTGCTCCCAAATATCTTTTGGAGCGCTGATAATAAAAGGGGCATCGGCATCGCTATCTAATCTGATAATCCTGCCTTTTTCAAAATTAAATTTATAAACAGCATCTGTTCCATCAAGCTTTATAGCAAGCTTTACAGTTAAATCAAGCTCCTTGCCTTTTGTTGCAATGAATTCATCCTTATTAACCAAATCTACAATTGCCTGGATATGTTCTCTGGAAAACATTGGATACGCAGTTTCATGTTTAGTTAAATTATCCTTTAAAGCATTATCCAAATCATCAAGCACATCTTTTTTAAATAACCTTGCTACAGCGGCAACCCTGATTGCTTCTTCTAAAGCCTCAGTCAAGCTAAGCGCATCTTCAAATTTTTCCCCAATAGCAATTGAGCCGTGATTCTTAAGCACGACGAGATTATTTGTCTTTAAGGCTTCAATTACCGGCTGAGGATTTGTTACAGTGGGAGTCTCCTGTGGAATTACCGGGACATCTCCTAAATAAAATTTGGTTTCAAAAGTTAAGGCTTTAAGCGATGAACAGACCGCAAAATAACCATTAATTATAGGTGGATGCGCATGGATTACAACTTTTGCAGAAGAATTTTTATAAACTAAGCTGTGTAAAGGAAGTTCTGAACTAGGCTTAATACCCCCCTCAACTGTTCCGGAATTTAGATCAACCTTAACTATATCAGCATCTTTCAACTGGCCTAAAGAAGTCCCAGTTGCAGTAATTAAAATTGATTCGTTATCAATGCGGCAGCTTAAGTTTCCCGATTTTGCTACAGTCAAACCGACTTCATAAAGCCTCTTTCCAACCTTGATTATCTGCTCCTTTAAAACCTTTTCATTATCAGACATTTTATACCTCTAAATAAATGTGCTCTGCGATTAATTCATTTGGCGTTATATCAAAAGCCGGATAATATGCCTTTGCGTTTTTTGGAGCAAGGCAAAGCCCCTGAAATTCCAATAATTCTTTATCAGGCCTTATTTCAATCTTAATGTCATTTCCTGTTTTTGCGTGGGATGGCGGCGGGCACAACACATAAAAAGGAATATTAAAGTGTTTGGCAAGTAAAGCAATTTGAAAGGTCCCGATTTTATTAGCGATGTCACCGTTTTGGGCTAAATTATCCGCGCCGACTAATACTTTACTGATTTTTCCCTCAAACATTACCTGCGCAACCATATTATCTGTAATGATTGTTACAGGAAATTTTGCTTTCTGCAGCTCCCATGCTGTTAAACGCGAACCCTGAAGATACGGCCTGGTTTCAGTAACAAAAAAACTTACTTTTTTATTTTCCGCCCTGCAATATTCTCCGATTAGAGGAAGCAGCCCGCTGACATTGCAATGCGTAAGGATTACATCACCGTCATTTAGCAGTTTGCTTGCTTTCTCCGCCTGAAGTATGCGTTTATTTTTCAGGCCTTCTAAAAAACCTAAGATGCATTTCTCTAACGGCATGTTTTTTTCAGCCCAACCTAACACCATGTCAGTTAAGAATTTAAATGACAGTGTCGGACGGGTAGCATTAATCGCCTCTGCAATTTTCTTTAAATCTGGCATTAAATCTTTCTTACCCTTACTCTTGTTGATCTCAAGCAAAAAGATGTAAAAAACCAGGATTACCTGCCCAACAGCACGCGTTTTCATCTCTTTTATTGCCCTACATGCCTGCTTGTAAGTTGTTGCCTTGATATATTTAACTTTATGAGGCAGCAAAGTTTCATCAAGAATATAAATTGCATTGTCTTTGAAACGGATCGGCCAGAAAAGTTCTGAGAATTCCATAATTAATTATTCACCTTTCGGTTGGGTTGCTTGTAGCTTCTCTTTTTCATTCTTACGGATATCCTGATAATATTTTATCTGCTCGGGGAACCTTAAATCGTCCTTGTTTAAATATCTGAAAAAGCAGATTAGAATGATATTAGACATATCCTCATTTTCATAAATCCCTAAGCCGTTAAAATATTTCTTTAATGGAGAATTATCAGGTTCAATCCATTTTCTGATCATCCATTGGCCAATTCCAAGGTGGAATTTAGCGAGAATTTGGTCATCTGCGGTCTTCCTGATATCAGACATTTCTTCATCAGAAAGATTTTTCTTTAAAGCATCAAAACATTCATCGATACTTCTTGGGATTTTTGACTGCTTTTTTACAGATGCAACTGACTCTTCTTGGCCGTTTTTCCCTTCCGCTGCAAAGCTTAAACTATAAATTGCTAAAGCAACGACGAAGATAGAAAATTTTCTCAGCATACCTCTCCTCCGATTATTTTCCTTCTAATTTCTTAACTGTTTCAAGAGCAATTGTAATCAAGTTCGACTCTGCCATGTAATACATCGGATTCATAAATCCCATTTCACCGGTAATAACATTATCGCTTACTGCCAAAATTGACCCGGCCTTTACTTTGTAAGTCTGGGCGATAGTTAAAAGCGTTGAAGAAACCATATCTACTGCCATAGCTCCTTCTTTACGTTTTGCTTCAACTATTTCTCTTGTTTCGCGTAAAAGCGCATCAGTTGTCCATGCTGTGCCGCGGTGTACATTTAATCCCATGCCTTTTGCGATTTCAAACATGGTATCGGAAATCTTCTTATCCGCAACTGTCTTAAAATCTTTATCAACATAATAAGGCGTTACCCCGTCGCCGCGGATAACTTTATCAACAATAAATAAATCTCCAACCTTAATATTCTCATCAAGCGCACCGCAAGTTCCAATACGGATAATATTCTGAATTCCGGCATTACACATAACTTCTGAAGTAATTGATGTATCAGTTGAGAACCTTCCTCCGTTAATTCCGGTGATTTTAATCCCTTGATACATGCCGGTATACATTGTGTATTCCATAAAAGAGAAATTCTTTACCGGATTCTCAATTTTCTTCATTAAGACTTCTAACCTATCCTTTGGCCCGGGAACAATTGCATATTTCCCCACATCCTGTGGACGAAGCTGCACCATTTGTGTTAAATCCTTGCCTGTCATGTGAATCTCTTTTTGCATTTGCATTTCTTTCTCCCTTTTTGATTGTTAATAAATCTATATTTTGTTTAAATATAATTACTTTTTAGCTTCGTATGGTTCAAAATGTAAATATTCTGATTCTAAAGGTGCTAACTTCGGTTCACCTACTCCAAATATTTCATATAAACCTTGGGAGTTCTCTGGAGGCACTGTCGGATTCTTACACCAACCAACAGTAAATTTTAATATTTTAACTTGATTATTTCCACCTTTAATCCATTCTCTAACCACAAAGGTAAAAGTTGCAAAATCTTTGTTTAATGGATCTGTTTTAAAATTATGTTCTATATTCTCAATTGTCCCCACTGCTATCCAATCAGAAACTTGCAGGCATTTTTCTTCAGAATATTTACCAGAAACATTCCCTCCGTAAATAGGAAGGTTTTTCTCACAAACCACCCCTTTATATTCGCAATCTTTGGTGGCAAAAGCATAAACTGGCAATAAGAATAGAACTACGAGTAGGTATTTTTTCATTTATTATTATCTAAACATTCCTTCTAAATTTCCACCCAAGATATCAGCTTTGTCTTCCTCGCTAATATCTAAATTCTTTACCGCAGCAATACCTGCGGAGAAATCTTTTTTTGCCGGCCAGTCGCTGCCCCACAATAAATGCTTAGGCCCTAGTAAATCAAGCGCCAATAAAAAATTAGTTTTAACTTTATCACCGCTTGTATCTACATAAATATTCTTTAAAAAGTCAGTAGGATTTCCTTTTAGATCCTTTACAAAATTTATCCCGCGCAGCATTTGATAAGTTGTGTCAAACCTGTGCTGTAAAAATGGGATTGCTCCTCCAAAATGCGCAAAAATGAATTTTACCTTGGGAAAATCGCGCAATATATCAGACATTAAAAGCTTGCCAATACACATCGTAGTATCAAAAACATATTCGATTACCGGAGTAAGCAAAGGATCGTTAACCCTTTCAAATCCAATAGGATTAACTATCTGGGAATGCACAAAAATCGGCAGATTCTGCTCCTGGGCCTGCCTATATATAGGTAAGAACATAGGGTCATCCAGATACATCCCATTGTAGCTTGAAGCAAGAGAAATTGCCCTAAACCCAAGCTCTCCGGTAACCCTGGTTAATTCATCCTGAAGATTCTTGGCACTATCAACCGGTAATACAGCAGCACCAATAAACTTATCAGGGTAACGCTTTAAAATCTTAGCTACATTATCATTAAAGAGCCGAGCTACAAGAGAAATACTTCCTAGCTTTAAATGTGCATCAGAAGTCGGATAACTTAACACCGCTTTATCAATCCCAGCTTCCCCCATCAACTTAACTTGAGACTCGATATCCCCCCAAGCTTTAGAGAAAAAATGGGCGTTCGTTATTATCTCATCCGGCAACCAATGTGAGTGCGCGTCAATTATCATTAATGCTCCGTACTCTTTAAAATTCTTTCTGTCATTTCAATTTCATAGAGAAACTTTATTTCCGCTAAAACTTTTTTCCCGAATTCTTTTACAATTACGCTTTCAATTGCCTTTAACTTTAAAACCAGAAAATAATACTCTGGCCTAAGCCTGGCCCCATCAAATTTTAAATTATTTCCCTCAACCAGTTTATTCTGGATATAAACTTTAAACTCATCAATATATTTCTGAGCAAGCTTTGGCTTATCCAGCTTATTTAAATCTTTTAAGATAATCTTATCAATTTCAACCTGCGTAAACTTGCGTTCAATTTTATCAAGCGCTTCTTTTGTTGTTTTGTAGAACCACACTAAGTAGCGTTTCTTTAAGTTTTTCGTATCGAGCTTGTCCACAGTTGCCTCCTGCTTTATTGTGCCATTCCTGCGCAAATTGTCATCCCTGCGAAAGCAGGGATCCACTACATCGTGTAGATTCCCGCTTTCGCGGGAATGACAGCCTTTTTCATTTATTCGGATGTTCCTGCTTAAACGGAATTACCGGAGCTGTCCAGGGAGTCTGCTGATTGATAATCGCAATCTCCAAAGGGCAAACATTCGCGGGAACAGTTAAAGCAAATTTTACTGCATTTTCAATTGCTTCGGTAGACATAAGCCTTGAGGCATCCCCGGTAATTTCTTTTAATTTACCGGTTAAATCAGTGTCTGTTACCCCCGGCAATAAAGATGTAACCTTAATCCCATGATCACGCACCTCCCAGAATAAACCTTTTAGGAAAGCACGCAGCCCAACTTTTAATGAACTATAGACGATAAAATTTCTTGGCAAAGGATCGCAAAGTGTTGAACCTGAAACCATATTAATAATTGCGCCTGACTTAGCCTTAATCATATCATTAATGACTAAGCGAATTAACCGCACATATCCTAAATAATTAGTGTGCGCTAATCTTTCAAAATCTTCTATCGGTTGATCCTGAAAAGGATATTGGCTGGATACACCTGCGTTATTGATCAAAATATCGATTTTGCCAAATTTCTCTTTAGTTTTATTTACTAAATTATCCAAATCCTCTAACTTTGTGACATCACAGGCGATTGGCAATACCTCAACATTATATTTCTTTGCAATCTCATCTGCAGTTTCTTTTAACGGTTCAATTTGGCGCGCGGCAATAGCAACATTTACGCCTAAACTCGCTACTGTTGAAGCTAATGCCTTGCCAATCCCGCGGCTAGCTCCTGTTACAATCGCTACCTTACCTTTTAAATTATCACTCATTACTCCTCCCTGGTTTAATCGGTGAAACAAAAAGCAATATTATTAATCCCAAACAAAAAATAATAAAACCAAAAGTAAAACTTTTTTGTAAAATTATGCCGCTTAATGCAGCTCCTAAGCCACCGGATACAAAACGCACGCTGCTATTTAAACTTGCCGCCTCATTTATAGAATCCCGCGGCAGGTCAGTAAGCATAGTTGATAGGCCTGCGTGGTTAAAAGTCCAGCCCAAACCCCAGATAACCATAATTATAGCAAAGACAAAAAGCGGAAGATGGAAAATCAAAAGAAAAATACTTAAAATCATTAAAATAATTCCTAAATCCACTGTCTTTACTCTGCCAAGCTTATCTGCAAGGTCTCCTCCGATAACCTCACCAAAAACTCCGCTTAAGCTTGTCAAAGTAATGAGCATACTGATTAAGAATTGCCCAAAACAAAACTTGGTTGAGAAATAAACCCCTAACCACTGCTGAACCCCATGGTAAATTAAGCTGATAAAGAAGATATAAGTAAAAATTGCGAATATCTTTTTATCTCTTAAAACATCAAGGTAATTTACCTTAAATTTAGTTAGATCACTTTTAAAACTAGGCAAATAAAAAAACATTACAATGCTCAAAATAAATCCAATTATCGCAGGAAGTATAAAGATAAGTCGCCAATAAATTATTCCGCTTAAAAATAACCCGGCAAGCGAAGCGACAAAGGTTGCGCCAAAAAATATTCCTACAAATTTTCCGCGTTTATCCGGCTCCATGTGCTTTGCTATTAAAACAAGCCCGAGGGGGATAACGGAAGCGCCGAAAAAACCCATTAAGAATCTTGCTAAGAAAAGAGTTTTAATATTTGCAGCAAAACCTGCTAAAAGATTAGCAACAGAGAAGAAAAAGATGGAAATCAACTCTACTTTTCTTGCATCTACCGCCCTGATTAATGGCCCGTATAAAAGTGCAGCTAAGCCATAAGGCAGCATATACATCCAGATAATCTTACCAGCTATAAACTGAGAAAGAACAAATTCATGGGCAATTGAAGGCACTATAGCTGCGCTTGCAGCGACATTAAACGAAAGAACAGCACCTTCTAAACAAAGGATGATAAAAGTAAATTTCTTCACTTACTACTAGCTTCTCGCTCAATTACCTTTTTAAATATCTCTAAGTTTTCTTTGGAATGCTTATTAATAAACCCTTCCACCTGCTCGTCGTTAAACTTAGCTTTATCATCCATCTCAAAGTGTTGAATCCAAGTCAACTCTATCCCCTGAGGTTTCGGCGTATAAAGCCAGATAATCTTCATGTATTTAAAAGGGAATTTCGGCTCATGCCTTTCGGCATAGGCAAAATACTTATCTTTAAAAAGCAGCCTCCAGGATACCCAGGATTTATCTTCATCATCAGTTAAACGGAAGGTAATTTTGTTATCTTTCTTCTCAACTACCTCTGCCTTTTTATATTCTCCGCCGAATAGCTCAGTCCAGCGCGGGATATCATTAGAAATATCAAAAATTAATTCATAAGGTGCGTTAATAATTATGGAATTACAAGTATGCCCCATTTTATTTCTCCTTTTTTACTCTTTCCCGAATAAGCTTAATAAAATTGCCAAGTCTTTCTTTGCGCTTAATGAATGAGGCGCATTTTTTGGCATAAAAATAAAAACCCCCGGCTTCATTTTAATCTTCTTTCCATTTAAAACAAAAATCCCTTCTCCTTTTAACACGGTAACTGCTGCTTCGCGGGTAGATGTATGCTCGGAGATATCGCTTCCTTTTGCTAAACACATCAAAGTATAATTAGAAGTGGGAGTCTTGACCAAAACTTTGCTGAAAATCCCTTCTTTGGGGAATTCCATCATTTTTTCTAACTCTTTGAATATAGAATTTATCATTTTATATAATTGCTACAACTCTTGACCAGGCAGCTCCTGTATTTTTAATCTTTACCGGGAAACAAATGATTTTAAATCCGGAGGAAGGCAGCTTTTCTAAATTTGCTAACCTTTCAATATGGATAAATTCTCTCTTGCGGCCGTAAAAATGCGCTGGATACAAATACTTGATGTCTTTCTTCTCTAAGAATTCCTTAAGCATAAATCTATAAGGCCTATCTATCCCCATTGTATCTACCCCGAAGATTTTAATACCTCTATCTAAGAGATAATCAATCGCAGAAATATCAACCCCGGGATAGTCTGAGAAATATTTCGGCCCACCATATAACTTATCCGCCCCCGTATGCAGAATTACAATATCCAATGGCTTTAATTTATAATTTACCTTTGCAAGGCCTGCTTCAATATCAGAAGCAGCAATAGTTTCGTTTGGTTTTTTATGAGTTAAATCAAGTTTTACCCCATCTTGATAACAATATTCAAGGGGGATTTCTTCTGCAGTTTTTGCTGGGCGATTCTCTGAACGAGAACCGTAATGAAATGAATAATCAAGGTGAGTGCCGATATGAACCGGAGAATGCACAACTTCTAAAGAAAGAAACTCTTCATCCGGAAGGTCTTCTTTTTTTAAGATGCGTTTCCCTAAAGCATATTTAATCTTGCCTAAAAGAGTCTTGCCCATGATAACGCGGTTAAACTTCTCTACACCTGCCGAGTGAGTTACGCGTTCAATAGCTACTTTGTGTACTTCAAAAGCTTTATCGTCTATAGGAAGGCTTAAGTCAATTATTTGCATAGAGAATACCCCTACAAAAAGATTACGCCTTGATCAGTTTAGACTCAACCACTTTCACAATATCATTTATAGTTGAAGATTTTGTGATTTCCTTAGGGCTTAATTTTGTACTGAATTCTTTTTCAAGCGCAATAACCGTTTCTACCATTTCCGTTGAGTCAACGCCAATACTCTCTAATAAACTTAAATCATCTCTTAATTCTTCTGGCCTTACTTTTAAGAGTTTTACAAGGCAGTCTTTAATTTTTTGTTTTGTATCCATTATCATCTCCTTATATCTGCACTTCACCCTTTGTCGCTGCTGCTTCCCATTTATTAATTCCATTCATAACATCCTGAAAGCAAAGCTTAGCAAGCGGGTCAAAATTACTTTCCATAATCCGGTTGATTCTTCCGGGTTTTGAGAAAAATTCACGCATGCACCATGAACCAAGGCGCCCTAAATCTTCTGTAGTTAAATGGTCGGTTGGAATAACCGGATGCAGAAAATCCCAAGTACTGAAATCAACCTTCTTTGGATCCATCCAATTCTTCTTTAAAGCAATCCTCCACATTGGTGAATTCGGAGCAGGCGTAACGTAACCCACCCACATAATATCCGGATCCACTGCGTCGGTAAATTCAAACCGCTTCTTAATAATCTCCTCAGTATCATAATCAAAACCCATCATAATATCGGCAACTATCGCAATATCCTGCTTACGCAAAATTTCAATCGTCTTTTGAATCTGGTCTATTGTGATACCTTTTGCTATTCTTTTAAGCTCTGACTGCGTTGTAACCTCTATACCAAATACGCCCATAAACAACCCTGTCTCTTTCATTAAAGGAAGGACTGATTCGCAATTAACCCAGTCAATTGCACGCCCTAAAGATACCCATTTAATTGGGTTATTCGCTGCTTTTTTAAGCTCGCAGAATTTCTGCACTCTCTTGGGATCCACGTTAAAATTGTCATCCTGGATAACTACAACCTTAACCCCGTATTTTTTATGCAAAAGATTAAGCTCTTCCATGACTCTTTCCGGGCTCTTTGCGCGCCACTTTAAGAAATCAGACGGTGAACGCGGGTCAAACTGGTCCCATTCATAACAAAATGTGCACGCTGAAGGACAGCCTCGGGAAGTCACCATATCCACAAACGGCTTCCAATAAGTATGCCCCACATATTTATCCATTGGAAATAAATCATAGGCGGGAAGTGGTAATTTATCCAAATCTTCCATGAGCGGCTTATGCGGGCCCATTACAATCTCACCATCAATACGAGAAGTTACACCGCCCACATCTTTTAAACTTTTCTTTTTATCTATTGCCTCAATTAAATCTCCGAAAGATTCCTCTTCTCCCATTACTACAAAATCAACTGCCGGATTCTCTTCTAAAGTTGGTACTGGCATGGCCGAATACCACAAGCCGCCAAAGATTATCTTTGTTTTAGGTAATGCCTTTTTAATTTTTTGTGCTGCCTCTTTAAAATGCCTTAATACGCCGTATCCGCCATAACCATGCAACTGTTCACCCATTACAACAACATCAGGATTCTTCTCTTTAACCTGTTCAACTAATTCATCCATGGGTGTTTGAAATGCTTTCCCGTCGATAACTGCAACATCGGTATAGCCTCTCTCGCGGACATATGCTGCCCAATGCGCATAGAGCTGATTTGGGGACCTGTGGATTCCGTGCGTTGCCCATGCGCCTACCTTAGGCATTACAAATAGAATTTTCATTACTTATCTCCTTTCTCAACTATCAATACTGAGTTTATTCCGCCTCTACCGCGGGAAATTATCATCGCCTTATTTATATTATGCGTTCTTGCTTCCTTTTGAACAAAATTTAAACCATCAACAGCAGGATTCTCTAAATTTGTTGTTGGAGGAACTAACTTATTTTCCATTGCAAGAAGTGTAATAATCATGTCTATTGCCCCGCTTGCTCCAAGTAAATTTCCGAAGCTTGACTTTGGGCAGCTTACGGGAATCTTTGCCGCATGCGCTCCAAATACACTTTTTATTGCAGCAATCTCAGAATTATCCCAGATATCCACAGCCAAACCATCTAAACTGATGTAATCAATCCCCTCTGGATTAACCTTTGCATCAGCTAACGCTATATTAATCGCCCGGGCTAACTGTTTACCGTCGCGATCGGGATTAATCCTGTCACGCCCGTCGCATGAAGTCCCATAACCGCTGATAAACCCTAAAACATTCACTCCTCTTTGCTTGGCCCGCTCAACACTTTCCATCACAACTATACCAGCACCCTCTCCAATAACAAATCCGTCGCGTTTTTTATCAAACGGCCTATATGCTGATTCCGGATGTTCATTATTTCTTGAAAGCGCGCCGTATGTATTACAGCAAAGCAGCGAATAAGGAGTAACGGGGGCTTCCATGCCTCCGGCTAAAATCATATTAAGTTTATTTTTGCTTAAAACTTTGCGCGCATAGCCTAATGCCATTAAAGATCCGGCCCTATCAGCAACAACAGTTTTAGAAAATCCCTTTATCCCATAATAAATTGAAACCTGTCCTTGGGGTGCTGCGGGAAACCATGCCGAAGCCATATAAGGAGAAACTCCCTCGCGGCCTTCAATATACAAATCGCGTAATTCTGTTTCAGCATAAAGCCAGCCGCCGATAGCGTTACCTAAGAATATCCCAACCAATTTTGGATCTTCGTTTTTTATATCGATCTTCGCATCAAGAAGAGCTAACTCAGAAGCAATCAAGGCCATGTGAGAAAATGCGTCTATCTTTTTAAGAAGCCGTTCTGAAACATGGCTGTATTTTTCCAAATCATCAATCTGTCCTGCAATATGCGAAGGGTACCTCGAAGCATCAAAACGCGTAATATTCTTTATAAAGTTTCTTCCTGCCTTAACATTTGCCCAAAACTGCCGCTTTCCTATCCCGGAAGGAGCCACAACACCTATACCGGTTATTGCAATCTTATCCATTGTATCTCCTTAAAATTAAAGACGAATGAATCCCAGAAAAACCGCTACTTGTTTTAAGTATTGTGTTTACTTTTTTAGCCCTTGCAACATTAGGTATATAATCCAAGTCGCATAAGGGGTCTTTTTCTTCCTGATTTATCGTAGGAGGAAGAATATTCTTCTCAAAAATCATACAACATATGGTAAATTCCACTGCATTTGCCGCAGCCAAAGGATGTCCGATCATTGATTTAAGAGAACTAATCGGAAGTTTATAAGCATAATCACCGAAAATTGTTTTATATGCATTGGTTTCAAAGATATCATTCATACGAGTTGAGGAACCATGTGCATTGATATAATCTATTTCACTGGGCTTCATCCCAGCATCTTTAAATGCAAGATCAATGCAGCTGCTCATAGCCCCTCCATCCGAAGGAAGGTCTGTCATATGAAAAGCATTGCAGCTTGTGCCAAAACCCATTACTTCTGCATAAATACGCGCATTTCTTTTTAGGGCATGATTTAATTCTTCCAAAACCAATATCCCAGCGCCTTCAGAAAGGACAAACCCGTTACGCTTATTATCAAACGGCCGAGAAGCTTTTTCCGGATTCTCGTTATTAACTGCCAAAACATTAACTACATCAAAAGCGCCAAATGTAATTGGCGTAAGGGGCGCTTCTGCAGCGCCACAAATCATGATATCCTGCTCTCCATCCTGAATAGTCTCAAGGCCAAAACCCATTGAGTCTGTCCCGGCAGTACACCCTGTAGATAGAGTATTACAAATTCCTTTTAATCCATACCGGGCGCTAATCTCGATTGAGGGAGTATTAAACATCGCGGCATCATACAAATCAGGGCGGACCCTTGAAGGATCAATGGGATTCTTACCGTCGTCGGTAACAAGGGCAAATTCCTCTTCCATGTATTTTGTCCCACAGATAGCATTAGCAAGGCAAACCCCGACTCTTTCCGGATCTTCCTTAGAAAAATCAAGGTTACTATCTTTTATCGCCATGTCCCCTGCTGTTACTCCAAACTGCACATATCTATCCATGCGCACTGCTTCATCATGGGTAAGCCCCAGTTTAAAAGGATCAAAATCCCTTGCCTCGGCGGCAATCTTTGTATTAAAAACAGAGACATCAAAACTATCCACTAACCTAACTCCAGACTTTCCTCCCGACATCCCTTTCCAGGCATTTTCCTTACCAATACCATTGGGAGAAATCACACCGATACCCGTAATAACAACTCTACGCTTAGACATCTATTTGTTCTCCTTATTATCTTCTATCCTTTTAACCTTAAACACTATATTCCCACCATCAGGGCAAGTTACTGTATCTATTGAGTCAGGGTCTTGCATAAAGAAAAACTTCGCTCCAAAGTTAAGCGCAAATAGCGCAGGAAAAGCACAATGAAAAGCAGCCCCACAAAACCCGGGGATACATTTAAGGCCTGTTGTTTCCCATTTATCACCTATCTTATAACCGAATGTGCATTTTCCTTTTGCCTGCACAACTTCGATAACCATCTTCTTCGGATTCGGACCTTTAAAACTCGGGTCTTTCGCTACTGTTTCGACCTTCCCATCCTTATCTAGAATCTCAGCTTTAAATTCTAGCTTCCCCCCGTCGGGACAAGTAACCAAAAGAGACCTCTGATTATCACGAAAAGGGAATTTCGCCCCGAAACTCAATGCATAAATTACCGGGAACAAAGCATGCGCCAGCCCTAAACAAAAAAATTTCGGCGGATGCGTAAAATCTTCCAAAATAAGCTCATCACCTTTTTTATACCCATGATAACACTCCCCGTAAACATTCATAACCGTGAGTTTTAATCTTGGAAATGGAGTATTGACTTCAGGCATATTAACTAAATAATCCTTTCGTATTGTTTATTAACTCTTCCTTGGTGAAAAATCTCTTTGTTTTCTCAACTTGATGCACCATTTCTACTAATTTTGAATTTAGTGGGGCGCGTAAACTATTAGTTTTTGCTAAAGCGACAAATTCACCATTGATATAATCAACCTCTGAAAGCTTGCCTCTTTTAATACTTTGTAATATTGAGCCGTATAAAGGCTCCTTGCTTAAATTAGCCATTATTCCTGAGAAAATCTTCGCTGCCTCCGTTGTCGGCAATGAAATTAATTTAGTAAGCCGCTCCAGTGGAAAGTCCGGTAAGGAAGCCAAATTAATCCTTGAGCCAGATACTATTTTATGGCCTTCCTTCCATATGCCGATACTTATACTGCTTATCTCCGGGCTGGCAAAACACTCTTGCATGCTTA
Organism: Candidatus Omnitrophota bacterium; assembly: GCA_028715415.1. Taxonomy (NCBI): domain Bacteria; kingdom Pseudomonadati; phylum Candidatus Omnitrophota; species Candidatus Omnitrophota bacterium. The sequence goes on from JAQURX010000010.1 coordinate 62,656, forward strand.
AGCCTAAAATCCCCGGGATACAATTATTGGCGTTAACGAAAATCTTTAAATATTTCATTGCTTTAATATCGTCTGTGGCTACTACCGGGAAAATATCGCCAAGCAAAACCTTTACTTTAGAAACAAGCTCGCTGTTTTTAATAAACGCGCTCCCGATAATCCAACTTCCTTCAAAATTATGCACGACCGTGCCTGCTTCTAAATTAGTCGAGCCAAACATTACTATGCTAGAAATGATTTTTTCTCCCGAAAGAATCCTTGCGGCGATATCTTCTGCTTGAACGCCGTTTTGAGTAATAACGATTACTGAATTAGCGATAAATTCAAGGTTTTCTTTTATCGCACAGCTTAAATCCTGAGTTTTTGTAGCAAAGATTGCTATGTCCGGGCAAAAATTAAGCCTCGTATCGGTGTCAATTTTTAAATCAAACTCACCCCTTACCCCGCAAATCTTTAAGCCTTTATTTCTGATTGCCTCTACCGCCTCTTTATGGCCGACGAGAAATACATTTTTGTTTTTTGACTTTAAATACCCTGCCACTAAAGCGCCTATTGCCCCGGCGCCAATAACTGCTATTTTCACTTCAAGTTCTCCCCATTCTTTCTTGCAAGCGGCTGGTTATTATTCTTTGGGAATCCGAATTTTTTGTAATCAAATCCTGTTTGTTCCAAAAGCCTAATCATCATACTGTAGAATGGCGAAGGCACATCAGAAAAAAAAGCACCAACTACATCCTGCTCTTCAACTAATGCAGATTTTCTCTTAACAGCATTGTTTTCCGCTTCCTTGACTACGGCCTCTTCGGTAATATGACGATGAAAGACTGGTATCTTAGAAATCATAAGATTAAGCTTTTCTTGAGTTGTTTTATCCCAATTCATAATCTAACTCCCTATATTGGTTAAAGTTAACCCCTTGTTTTAAAATATAGTAAAATTTTACTAATCAAATTTTAGTATAGTATACCTTTAAATCAATTAAAGTCAAGAAGAAATTGAAGAAAATTTACTCTGGAAGTAAAACGGACAGAATTAATTCTGTCCCAAAAGATTAAATAATATCTCTTGATTTTTCTAATGATTTATGATAAAAATAACAAATGAAGAGGAGTTGATTTGTTCTTATTTTTAAATCTTAAAATTAAAGCCACGGAAAGCGTGGCTTTTTTAATGGAGGCGAAATGGAGAACTTAGGTAAATCAGAAAAAGATAATAGGATTTTTGAAAGATTTGCTGCAAATTTCCCTCTTAAGTACCTTGACCTTGATTATAATAAAGAAGGCAGTGCAAAAACATTGGATATCAGCGCTAATGGATTGGGGATAACTACGGATGAATGCCTACCTAAACACTCCAACCTTGAATTATGGCTACAGATACCCGATATGGGACAGCCGCTTTATGCCAGAGCAAAGGTAATCTGGTCGGATAAGTCAGGAACAAATGCGTGTAGGGCGGGAATTAAACTGGAAAAAGCTGACTTTCTAGGGCTTGCGCGAGTTCTTAGAATTATCGGGACAAGAAGAAACTAACCTTAACTATTCTTTTATATTCCATCCGCTTCTTCGTTTCTTGCCCACAATAATCAAATTAGCAACAACTGTGAATATTACAGCTGCCTGAGTAAGGCTCATCAACGCGTCGAGAGAAGAATCATTGCTAACCATAATTGCACTTAGCCCCAAAGAAAATGTAATTACGTATATAAATAATGTCGTCTCGCGTTGGGTAAAACCCAAGTCTACCAAGATATGATGAAAATGATCTTTGCCGCTATAATGCAGCCATTCATAAACACTTTTAACTTTACCCTCTTTGATTCGCATAACAGTTGTAAAAACCATATCAAATATCGGAACACCTAAAATTAATACCGGAATAGTAATCCTTGCAATATTATGTTCCGCCCAGAAACCACTAAGAGCAAAACCAGCGAGAATAAAGCCGAGCATGGTACTCCCTGCTTCTCCCAGAAAAATCTTATATTTTCCTTTATGAAAGTTATAAGGCAGGAAAGCAAAGCAAGTAGCAATTAAAATTACTGCTAACAGGCCTAAAGGATACTGGCTTGACTTATAAAGGATAACTCCAAAACAAATTAAATTTATTGCGGCACTTCCTGCCGCAAGCCCATCTAAGCCATCCAAATAGTTATACGCATTCGTGACTCCCACCAGCCAAATAATAGTAATAACAACTTCTAAAATATACTTCCATACCCCTAATGAATAAGGTAAAAAATTTATTTGGAGGCCCATCTTAATCACAAATAAAGAAATTATAACCTGACAAAGGAAGCGGAAACGGGCAGAAAGCGGCTTGATATCATTGATTAAGCCCAATATCAAGATTAATGTTGCCCCGATTAATAGAGGCATAAAAAAATGCAGTTTGGTTAAATTAAAAAACACGCCGATTATAAGCCCAAAATAAACTGCCACCCCTCCTAAGAGAGGCGTAGCAATTTTATGAATCTTCCTACCTCCGGGGATATCAAGTATATCAAATCGCACTGCAATCGCCCTAAATATTGGCATGGAAAAATAAGTTGCCACAAAAGAAATTAAAAACGCTAATAATGTTTTCATATTTAACCTATCTGCCTTAATACGCGCAGGGCTTTAAAACCTTCCGCGTATTTTACTCTTCCCTGAAAACCACGAAAATTGGCGCAAGACTGGGCGCTTTCAAGGATGCTAAGATTTTCTATTTTAGTCCTATCAACCTGAGACACATGTATGCCCAATAGTTTTAGTTTGTCATTTAAAATATCTTTGATATCTACAAAAATATCCGGTTCAAAATGCACAGTCGTAGGAACTTCATAGAACAAGACTTCCTTAATATAGCGGGTGGCAGAGATACCTGCTAAGGACGCAGCGCGATGATCCTGATGGATATCTTCACCATAATTTAAAAAAACAATATCCGGATTGGTCTTGCTTACAGCTTCTTCAATTCTTAATATCAAATCGTGGTTATCAACTAATTTCGTATCTTCAAAACCTCCCCAAAAAATCCCTTTTGCTCCAATGAATCTGGCGGCTTCCTCTTGCTCCTGCCTTCTTACTCTTGCTTCTCCGCCGAGATGACCGTCGGTGAGTGTTAACAAATAAATATTATGCCCACTTCTGCTATATTTTAAAAGTGTACCGCCACAGCCAAATTCAACATCATCGGGATGCGCTCCTACTGCTAATATATTCATGTTAACTCCTTATTTAAAAAGTATGCTTTTTGCAGCCTTGCCCTCGTTAAAAAGTAAATCAATTGCAGCCATATGCGAGATAAAGCCTTTATTATCTTTCATAAAACACTGCTGATAAATCGGATGCTCAAATTCCTGATACCTAAGCTCAAGCCCTTCTTCAGCAAACTTCTTTTCATCCAAATAGTCTCTTCCGCCGGAACCCGAGAGATAAACCCTAGAATTAAGTTTCTTACAAATTTCAATAATTCTTTCGGTAGAAGCCTTAGTTGTGCCTATCTCTGATTCAAAACAAAGCGGAGTTTTTATACCGAATTCTTTTAGCAGGTATTTAATGATAAAAACATTCAAATCCAACAGCTTATCCCAATCTTTATTTAAGTAAACATCCTCAAAGAACGCTGAATAATCATTAAAAAATGGTGCATGTGCGTAAGAAAGCTTAATTGCCTTCCAATGATCGAGCTTCCAATTAACCGAGTTATCTATTTTTACGTCGCTGATAAGCTGATTGCGTAAATTTTTCGTAACTACAGGCACTGTCAACCAGAGCCAATCTTTCTTAGTGCGGATTTTATTCCTATTCTCAAATTCCCTGTGTTTGTATTGTACTCTATCCAGGAATACAAAACAATCACTTTTTTTTATCTTATCCAAGTACCCTAACCAGGGAAGATATTGAGGCTGATGCACTGAAACAATCATCTTTAAACCATCTCCTGATAAACAGATTCAATTTTTTCCATCATCTTCTTTGAAGAAAACTTATCATCTACCCATTTCTTTCCGTTTTCCGATAAACTTAATCTAAAATTGTCATCCTTTAGCAACCTTAATATTGCCGAGGATAGCTCTTGTATGTTTTTGGATGCAACAAGTACCCCGGTTTCATTATCCCTTACAATCTCGGGGATACCTCCTACCTTTGTAGCAATTACAGGAACTCCCAAACCTTGGGCTTCCAACAAAACTCTCCCAATAGCCTCATTTAAAGAAGGCTGGACCATAATATCTAAAAATGAAATTATCTCTTCAACATCATCGCGCCACCCTGTAAAAACTACCCTATTGTCTAAATTATTTTCTTTTACTATTCTCTCAAGTTTACTGCGCATAGAACCTTCCCCAACGATAATGAAACCTGCGCCATTGTCAATCTTTGAAACTTCAATCGCAGCCCTTACAAAATATTCAACGCCCTTAACCACTTCAAGCCGGCAAACCATGCCCACTATTCTTTGATTATCCTTAAACCCAAACTTTATTTTCTTTTCCAGCGCCTTCTTAATATCAACATTCTTAAATCCCATCTCAAGTCCAGACGGCACAACTTCAATCTTGCCTTCGCGGCTGACGCCAAACTCCAATAATTCTTTTTTTTCTAATTCGCTTAAAGCAAGGAATTTATAAGTAAACATAGCTAGAAGACGCTCAATTAAAACAATCGATTTGCTGGCAAAGAAATTAAAATAACCGTAAAAGTTGCTTCCGTGAGGCATATGGACAACATGCCGGATTCCAGAGAAATATGCGGCAAGCCTTCCCAAAGCCCCTGCTTTTGCAGTATGCGTGTGCACAATATCAAAATTTTCCTTTTTAAAAATAGAGCAAAGACTGCAAAAGGCAGCTAAATCAAGAAAAAGATTAACGTTTCTCCTTAAAGACGAAACGGTAATTACTTTCCCCTTAAATTCTTTTAAAAAATTTATAGTGGCAAAGGAAAAATGTTTAGTTGGCCCGGTAATCAATGTAACATCATACTTATCCGGGTTTAAAGACTGGCAAATAATCCTTACTATATCGGGAGAGCCTGCCCAATCGAGCCGCGTAATAACCTGAGCGATTTTAATTCTTTTCATATCCTATCCTAATACCTGTATAATTCCGTACAGCGGGCACAGACGGGAAATAGTTTATTTTTCTTTAAAGCTTGCCTAAATTTTACCGCCTGAGCATTATTCCATAAATCCGTAAACTTGCTATCTTTAATATTTCCGTATGAAAAACTGGAATTTAAACAGGGGCCCACTTCCCCATCAGGAAAAATATACGCTACAAGCCATGGGCTAAGGCACCTTGTTTGATAATCCGAAGGCAGATAAGAAGAATTGCTGTAATATTCAATTAAACCCTTGTGGGAGAAATTCGGATAGAAATCAACCGCAAAATTGTATTTACCGGAGAGGATTTCTTTAATTTTTCCATATAGAACCTCGGGGTCAATTTCCGGATTAAAATCAAAACCCTCCCAATCAAGAGAAGTGCAGCCTAAGAGATTGTCATATTCTTTCTGTTTTTGCAAAACTTCCCTGTTCAAGAAAATTAGATTGTGGAAGGTAAGCGAACTGGCTTTGATCTCCTCGGCAACTCCAAGCAATTGCTCTAAATATTTATAATTATATTTTGTAATTGTACATTGCAGGTTTATTAATGGTTTTTGTTTTTTATCAAGGTTTTTATAATAATTTAACTTATCAAACCCAAGCATTATCTTATCAAATAACCCGGGAAGGCCGCGGATTGAATCATGCAATTCTCTCCCCCCGTCCAAAGAGACATTTAATTCATCCAAACCTGCGCTTACTAAATCCTTGGCTACATCTTCCAACATAAACCCATTAGAAATCATCAAACAGTGCATTCTTTTTTGTTTAATATACCTGATTAATTCCGTGCATTTTTCATATAACAATGGCTCGCCCCCAAAAAGTGTTATACCGGGCTTAAAAAATGAAACGTTATTAATTACCGATTTAATCTCTTCCGGGCTTAGTTCTGATTTAACAAAATCTGCAGGCTGTTTTTTGGTTACCCCCGATTCACCCCATTGCCCGCACATTTTGCATTTGAGATTACAACGATGTGTCAGAAAAAAGGTTATTGCTTCAGGAAAACCAGCCTTGCCTCTCGCATAGCGATAGTAAAGATTAGCATCAAGGCGTTTATCAAGGACATTTAATGCATAAAGAGGCTGTTTGGTTGCCTTATAGAAAAACCTTCTTATATTCTTCCAGGGTAAAATCATACGCCTTTTATAGCCTCAATAATAGCATCCAAGTCTTTATTTTCAACTAAAGGGTGAACTGGTAAAGTCAATAAATGCTCAGCAAGATAGCTTGCATTCGGAAAGTCATTTGCGCCGTAGCCTAAATCAAACATTTGGTTAAGCGGCACATTATACATCCGGGAACTCTCTATCCCCTTTTGAGCAAGAATCATTTGCACGTCTTTAAGTTGCTTTAAATCTTTAAAAATAACCGGCAGTCGGTTAAAAATAACTTTGTCTTCTTTGGAGGTCTTCGGCAAAATGATATTATTCAAATCCTTTAATGCATTGGCTAGATACATCCCATTATAATTCCTTTTAGAGAAAAGAGTGTTTTCTTTTTGTAGAACTTTTAATCCATAGGCTGAATGAAAATTACTCATAGCTCTTATAGGAAAATCTTTTGGGGGCTTAGTTTCTTTAAAACAACTAATCAAAAAAAACAAAGCTCCGTATATATATGGATTTAAGGAAAAGGAAAAAACCAAGAGCTGGAACGGATAAATTAAATCTCGGAATAAATTACCCCCTGATAACTTTGCTGCTTGTCTATCAATTGCCCCAGACAAATCTTGATTTTGCGTGGAAATCGCCCCTCCTGAACAAAGGGGAAGGTTTTTACCCCGGTTGAAACTATAAAAACTTATATCTGAGAAGCTACCTGTTAATTTATTATTTATTGTCGTCCCCATTGCCTGTGCACAATCTTCCAGAAGAAAGACATCACTTGGAAGTTTTCCTTTAAGCCCGGCAATATCTGCTAAAGGAAGGCCAAACATATGCACTGCAACCACTGCTAAGGTGTTATTAGAAACCCTGCTTAATAAACTCTCCACATCAAGGCTAAAATCATCAAGATTAATATCACAAAGTACTGGTTTTAATCCTGCTTTTTTAACTGCGACAACCAAACTTCCTGCAGTATAAGCAGGAAGGATTACTTCATTCTTAGTTGATTTTTCTTTTAATGCTTCTAGGATAATGTAAAAAGAAGCTATCCCTGAATTAACAGTAATAACGTGGTTCGATTGAATTGTTTTGCCAAAGTTTGCGGTAAAACCAACTTTACTTTTAGCATCAAACATATGCCAAAAAGCAAAAGAAAAAGCATCCAAACTTAAAGGTGAACCAATGATAGATAATTTACTTATCATATTTTTTGCGCTTTCAACAAAATTACCGGAGCGAATCTTTTGAAAAGCAAAGCTCCGACGTAATCCTTCTTTATAATCTCAAATCCGGATTCTTTTAACAATCCCTCAATCTGCCTTGGAGAATAACAGCGTAAAGGCAAATTCTTGACAGTTTCATCATAGTATTTTGCAAGGCTGTATTTAAGTTTTAGCAGCGGGTTAAGCGACGAACGAAAGTCAAGAATAATACTACCGCCTTTCTTGCAAACCCGCTTCATTTCAATTATCACCTTTTTAGCGGCATCGACAGACTCAAGGTTAAAAAGGACATTGATGCAAGCCACATTATCAAAATATTCACCCTCAAACTCCAGATTTAATGCGTCTGCAACTGAAAGATTAACATTTTGAAGGTTTTTACACCGTTCTTTTGCCTTAAACAGCCTTTCTGTAGAATTATCTATACCCCAAATCTGTAATTTCGGGTCATAAGCTGCAAGCTTTGATATAAAAAGACCTTCTCCGCAGCCGACTTCAAGAAAGCGTCCATGAATTCCAGAACAAAAATCTAACGCTTTTTTACGCACACTTGCTGCCCAATGGCCGGAGGAATACTCCCCTTGTTCCTCTGCACCTGAAGTTAAATGATGTAGCCAAAGATAAATTTTTTTTAACATTTACTGACCTTTGTTATTTCCTGTTTAACAAACTAAAAACTGCTTGTAAAACTTCTTCTGGATGGATTTGTTTTAAACAATCCAGAGTATCACAGGACTGTTTATTACATGGAAATTTACATCCGGCTGTTTCTTTTCTTACAACAATTACATTCTTAGAAATATTTCTTGGGTCAAAGCGCACAATATCCCCCGGGCCAAATATCGCAACAAGCGGTTTATCTAATACTGCGGCAATATGCATTGGGCCTGTATCATTTGATATAAAAATATTGCATTTATTGATCAAGGCGGCCAATTCAAAAAAGTTTAATTTTCCGGCAAGGTTAACCACTTTCTTCTCTGAAAGGCGGGAAATCCTTTCAACCAAACCGTTTTCCTGCTTATCGCCCGTTAAAACAAACTTACAATCAATCTCATTTGAAATAAGCTTTATAAGGCTAGCAAAGTTTTCTGCGGGCCATCTTCTGGAAGGCATACCTCCGGGATGAATCCCCACCAATATTTCCTTTTCTCCAACTGATTCATTTCTTAAAATTTCTTTTACTCTCTCATCCCCAGTTTTATCAATTTCTAAATCAATCTTCCTGTCAAAATCCTTAACTCCTAAAGCTGCTATAGTATCAATATCATATTCCATCTCCGGCTTTATGCCGATATCCTGCTCGGGAATTTTAATATCAAAGAAGCTTCCCCTTTCCTGTGTATTTCTTCCTGCTTTCATCTTAGGGCTAATAATATCCATAACCAATTTTATCTTCCCAGCTCCCGATTCCGATACGATAGAACGCATATTAATCGCTAAATCAAACCTGTGCTTTCTTAAATAAAGTAAACTCTTAATATTGCTTAACTGTTTTAACAAAGATGAGCTGCCACCGTAATTAATATAAAAACAGAAAACTTTGTTTAGATAAGGCAGGCTGCTGGCAAGCTCAACTCCTCTTTGGCTTACCAATGCACAGATTTCACTCTGAGGATATTTTTTCCTTAATGCCTTTAAAGCAGGAGTAGATAAAAGAAGGTCTCCCGCTCCGCCTAAATTTATTATCAGTATTTTATTATAATCCATCGTTAATCGCCTAGAACCTCTCCAATAATCCTTTAGCCGCAGAGAATACTTCCTCGGCAGTAATTAAATCCATACACTCAAATCTTCTGCAATCAGCAGGCAAACAACTTGGACAGCCGATATTCTTTGTGATAATAACACTATTCTCTCCCTGCGGGCCCCATGTTTTATAACTATCTAAGGGGTGGCTGCTTCCAAAGATTGCTACAACTGGGACCTTTAATGCAGAGGCAATATGCATCGGCCCGGTGCTATTACCGATAAAAAGTGCGGCCCTTTTAATTAAGGAAACCAAGCCTGTTAATTCTAAACCCAAGGCATTAATCGCCTTTTGCTTCATCAAAGAATTTATGCTTTCAACAAGCTGCCTTTCATTGTTGCTTCCAATAAGAATTACCTTTACATTCATTTGCTCGATTAATTGATCGCTTACCTGAGCAAAGGCGTCTTTTCTCCAACGCATATAATCCTGACGCGCACCCGGATGGACAACAACAAGACGGTCATTTGCGCCAAGAGAATATTCGCTTAAAAAATCCTGAGCAAGCTCCTCTCCTTCTCTTGTCACAGAAACTTCTATATCAGTGTTCGTGGTTTTACATCCGGCTAATTCTACAACCTCTAAGGCAGACCTGATTTCATGGCGTATTCGCACATTACGATCATCAACTAACTTTTGAGTTAAGAAAAAGGCTCCTCCCCAGCCAGAATACCCCAAACGATACTTAGCACCGCTTAAGAAAGTAAGTTGGTTCTGTCTTAACCCCGGATGTAAGGCAATAGCCAAATCAAATTCATTTGGAATCTTATTTTCCTCAACGGTTAAAACTTTATTTACATTTTCGTTATTAATTACAAGGTCCTTAGTATATTTACTAACGAGAAGAGAAATCTCCGATTCAGGAAAAGTTTCCCTTACAGCCCTAATCGCCGGAGTAGATAAAACTAAATCTCCAATCCTGTCTATTCGGATAATAAGTATCTTCCTGATGCCTTCTTTTACAAATGCTGCCGGTGCAGGGAGCAAATGAGTAAGGCGTAAAAGAAAAAAAACAGCTCCTCCTGCAAGATCTAAGAAGTAAAAGCCTATTCTTCTTAATCGCCTAAAGATATTTTTAATCCATGCCGGGCTAATTTTCTTAATACACGTGCGCATAAATAAAGCCTTTTTATATTAAATTCTTTACTTTCTGTACAATATTCTTCCAATCAAATTCTTCAACCGAAGAATCCCAATCTTTCTGCCAAACCAAAGCCCTTGCCTTTATTATCGCCTGAGCCCAAGTCCGCGCGCTTTCATCTGCGAAAATTACATTTGGTAAATTTAAAGATGTCATCTCCCTAAGAGGAGTACAAACAACAAATTTCCTCACTGCGGTATATTCAATCAGCTTAATATGAAACGCCATATCCTGAAAAAGACATTTTCTGTGAGGAAGAAGGCCTAAATTTAACAATTTAAAATAAGGATCAACATCATAAACCCCGCCGGTAAAAATAATATTCTCTTTAGCATATTTTTTCCGTAAATCATGGATGTTCCCGGATAACCCAACCCATAACAAAACCGCATCGGGCATCTCGGATTCAATTTGATGAAATGCCTCTACAGCTAAATCGACATTCACCCACTCTCCAATATGCCCTATATAGCCAATTACCCACTTACCAAAAAGATTATGTTCCTGCCGAATCTTTTCTACTTCTGCATCATTAACTAAACGTAATCTTTCAATTTCTGCGCCATTCGGCACAAAGATTGCTTCTTTGGAAAATCTATCACGGACATAATTTTTTAACCCCCCTGAGCAAACAGTAACTATATCCGCTTTCTTTATTTCTTCAGCTGTCTGTTTGTAAACAAAACGATCAAAATAATTATTAGTTTCTTCAACAGGTAAATCTGCTACGTCAAAGATGTATTTAAAATCTCTTTTTTTATTGATGTTAAACATATAGAAAGAGCCGTTTATCAGAATATCGGGCTTTACACTGCTGATTGCCTTTTTAAGCCAGTGCGAATTCAAGAAAGCTGCAAGTTTAAGAGGACGGTGGAGGATAGGAAACTCAATGACATTAATATTGTCCTTCTTGTAAGATTTAGCAGTTGCAAAAGCATCCTTCAAAGCTGAAGTTATCCTTTCCCAAATGGAATGTGTTTCCTGGGCCACTGTCCAGTTTACTAAATATACTTCGTAATCCTGCGAAAGCGCTTTGGCTATTTCAATTAGCCTGATTTTTATTTTTTCAAGCCCCGGATGATGCGGTATTATTAAAATTTTTTTCATTTTAAATTCTTTGATATTATGCCCATTATTTCAGCTGACCTTATTCCCCATGAATTTTGACTTGCTTTTTCTTTGCGTAAATTCTGTAAAGTAACGTTATCCTCGTTTAAAGAGCTCTTAACAAGATTAATAAATTCTTCGTTAGACCGAGAGACTTTTAACAAATCACCGAATTCATCTAACCCCGGGATTTGAGTAGAAACAATCGGTTTTCCGGAAGCAAGATAATCATAAACTTTTGTCGCCGGAGAAGTTACCAATGAAGAAATATAAGGCAAGATGCAAACATCAAAATTCAACAAATACCCCGGAAGCTCATTAAAACTTTTTGCCCCTAAGATAAAAATATTATGTTTTTCTTTGATTTTGGAAATCCGCTCTTCTTCCAAAAGGACATTTCCTATTAACACTACAGAACAAAAAAAGCTTTCACTTAACTGGCAAACCAAATCTATGTCAAAACGGGTAAAAATATTACCGACGTAACCAATTATTGGATGCGGAATGTTTTTTATATCTGGAGGAATTCCATTATTATAGTTTCTGAAAATTTCCGGGTTGGTTCCATCGAACAATTGAAACGTATTAGGGTTAATCTTTTTTGCCCGCTCAAGCAAAACTTTAGAAACTACAAATACGACATCGGATTTTTTTATTATTCTTTCTTCAAATACTGCCACCTTTAAACGCTTATTTCTTGGCAGCTCAGTAAAATATTCCTGCCAATCCTCAGCCCAATCAAAACAAGAAACAATTCTCTTCTTAAACCATTTTAAAAGGGGATAATCAAAAGGATGATACAGCCAAAGGACAACATTATCAAAGTTCATAATTTTTGACTTTGCTTTAATAATAAGAAAACAAATAAAAAGATTAAGATTGTATATAAACTGGAGCCTAAACGCAAAGGGGATTAAAAAAAGCGGGGTAAAAATAAACAGTTTCCTTGATTCCGGCAAAGCATCAACCTTAAATTTTAGCGCCCTTAGCCAACGGACACGATTATCATGGTCTTGCAACTCAAGATGAGGCAAGAATAATAAACGGAATATGTTTAAAGGTGGCTCAACATACAGAACTTTTCCAACGTCTTCGCGCAAAGAAAGATGCAGCATAAACTGTTGTTTACGCGCCCTTCGCTTCTCCCAGGCATTGATTGAAAAACAAATAAAATCTAACATTTTTTTAGCCTAAAATTAACACTTCCGCCCTAAATACCAGCTATCCATTATTTTGCATCCTTGCATGTTCTAATATTTCTGCTACTTTATCAAAAACCATTTCTCCAGTTGTAAGCTCTAAACAACTCCGGCTCTGCTCTTTACACTCGCGCGCGGGAAAAGCGACTGTTGAACAAGGGATACAGCCGATTTCCGGCTGCACTACCTTAACTGTTGAAGAAAGCACTAATTGTTCATTTGCATCTACCGGC
>JAQURX010000011.1 GCA_028715415.1 Candidatus Omnitrophota bacterium
ATTGACAAATCCGATACCCGCAGAGGAAGGCCCTCCATGCACAAAATGTTTAACCAAAACTTAACAAAACGCAAAGATTTGAAATTCTCCGGGGAAGATCTGGCGATAGTTGCAGGCGACGTAATGTATGCGATGAGCATGCTAGCCTTTCTTTCAATAAAAGAAAACTTGCAACGAAAAGAATTAGCTTTTAAGAAATTGATGGAAGCTGCTTTTTTTACAGGAAGCGGAGAATTTATTGAGATTCTATTCGGCCTAAATGAACTTGACCGGATTGAGAAAAAAGATATTTACAAAATCTATGACTACAAAACCGCAAACTACACATTTGCCTCTCCTCTTGCCATTGGAGCGACTTTAGCCGGCGCTAAAAAATCAGAAGTAGATAAACTTTTTAACTTTGGAATTTATTTGGGCCGCGCGTTTCAGATTAAAGACGATATACTTGGAATGTTTAGCGAAGAAGCTGAAATTGGAAAATCTATTCTTTCTGACCTGCAGGAGGCAAAAAAAACAATTCTTATCTGGTATGCATTCAACCACTCAAACAATAAAGATAAACAAGAAATCAAACAAATGCTGTCAAAAGGAAATATTGATAGGGCTGATTTGCTAAAAATGCGCGAGATTATGAAAAAGACAGGTTCGCTTGATTACGCTAAGAATGAAGTCAATCTTGCTATAGAAAATGCAAAAAAGATACTTAATTCCTCAAGGATGCTTCCTCGTTACAAAGAAATGCTTTCCAGTTATTACAATATAATCTTAGGCCTATAACCTTTTATTTCCCAACACAAATAAATCTACACTTTCCTTCTTTTATATCCAAAGCCAATTCATTCTTTGGATCAATTTCCAACGCTTTATTAAGATAAAAATTATACTTTTCAGTATCACCTTTAACTTTATAAACCTGAGCCAACCGGACAAAGGCATCACTTAAGTTTGGGTCGATTTCAACAGCTTTCTTAAGATAAATTTCCGCTTGCGCCAAATCCCCTCCTGCAAGAGAAGGAGCAAGAAGATAAAAACTTCCTATGCCAAACATTACGGCAGCTGAATTCGGCTGAAGCTTCTGTGCTTTCTTCAAATTAGGGAATACCGCAGTTCCATTAACGACCTTTGAAATCGGGCCGCCGTAATGCGCAATCATTCCTTTAGTTCCGCCGTAAATTAGATAAGCCCGCGTATAATTGCTTAGATCCACATTCTCCCTGCCCTGCTCTATTACCTGCAAGGATAACCTCACCGCGGCATTCAAATCAAATTGCCTGTATTTGATATAAGCAAGTGTAATTTTTGCCGGAACAAAATCTGGTTTTGTCTTCAATACTTCTCCAATAAGATCCTGAGCTTCTTGAATATTATGCTGCCTACGCAACACTTCTGCCACTCCCCACTTCGCCTCAATAATATCGGGCTGCAAGCTTAAAACTTTTTCAAACGCTTCTTTTGCTTCTTTATCTTTATGTTCATTTAAGTAAAATAAACCTAAAACATACAAACTATCAACTGAAGCTGGGTTACTTTGTAAAAGATTAGCTACTTGCGATTTAGTTATGCTGTCTGCCTCTTCATGCAGCCTCTTCCAATCCAGAGCAAAACAATTTAAACCCGTAGAGAAAATAAATATGGCTACGAACAAAGATATTTTTTTCATCTTCCTTCCTTTGCCTTAAAATATTCCCAGAAAATTATCGCCATAGTAACCATACTAAAGCCAAATAAAAAATCCTCTATTGGTATCGAGCCGATTCTAATACCCAGAAAATATTCCGGATTGTAAATAACTATTTGTTTCCCGGTTAAGAAACCATTCACAAGGAATTTAAAGAATACGATTGCGACAAGGAATAGATAAAAGATCGGGCGTAGCAAAATCTTAGTCTTTAAAAGAATATCTAAAAAAACGGTAACAAAAATGGAAAGTATTGCGATAATTGTGTATTCTCTCATTTTTTATTTTTTATTAATAAATTAATTGCTTCCCAAGTAAATATGCAGCAAAATGTAATTACTATGAAAAATAACACTTCTTCAACAGGCAAATTTATGATTCTATAACACCATACCCCCTCCGGACTAAAAGACCAGTGCCCGCGAAAAGTGGCAAACACATCCCAAGAACCAAATAATAGCAAAATTAATGTTATTGAATAAATAAGGGGACGTAAATGACGATAGAACTTCAAAGGCGGGTAAAAACTTAGAATCAAGGGAACGATTCCTGATATTATCAAAAGGCCCATGTATTTTGACATTAGCTTATTTTATTATGTTAATTTTAGTTTTACAAGCAAAACATTAACGTGTTAGGCGGGTGACGCCGAGTCGGGGCACCCCGCCGAGCGCAGTGGGCGAGCACGGCGGGGTGACTCGGCGGCAGGACCCGCTCAAAAAGGACTGGATTAGCTTAAAAAAGGTTGTAGAATATTTATCATGAATGGTCCAATATCACAAGGATACAAAGAAGCTGAAGGTATCACAAAAAAATTCGCTAAAACTTTTTATTTTGCCTCAAGATTCTTGCCAAAAGAAAAAAGGTTAGCCTCTTATTCTATATATGCGATTTGCCGGATTAGCGACGAAACTGTTGATAAGGCTAAATCTGAAAATTATGCGAAAGACTTGGATGAACTGCAAGAAACAATCAACAATGCTTACTCTCAAACAGAACAAAAATCAAGCCTTCTTCTCTGTTTTCGTGAAACTGTAAAAAAATACGAAATCCCAAAATTATACTTTGATGAGCTGATATCCGGAATGCGTATGGATTTAGAAAAATCCCGTTATCGCAATTTTGAGGAATTATATAAATATTGCTATAAAGTTGCCGGGGTAGTCGGGCTGATGATGGCAAAAATCTTTAAAAGCAACAATCCTGACTCTGAAAAATATGCTGTTAATCTGGGAGTTGCAATGCAGCTAACCAACATCCTTAGAGATATAAAAGAAGACTTGAATAGAAATAGAATCTATTTACCCGGGGATGAATTAGAGAAATCTTCAGTCTCAGAAGGTAATCTCAACAAATCAATCATTGATGAAAATTTTAAACATTTGATGGAATTCCAAATTAACCGTGCAAGGCAATATTATGCAGACTCTTCTATTGGAATTAAAATGATTGGTGATTTAAAAAGCCGTTTTGTGGTTTTAACAATGAGAGAGCTCTATTCTGGGATATTAAAAGAAATAGAAAGAAATAAATTTGATGTTTTTACCAAAAGAGCGCACGTTAGTTATTTTAAGAAAATATTCCTCATTCTAAAACTAATATTTAGGGGAGAAAACTTATGAAAATTAATCTTGCTAAATCAGCAGGGTTTTGTTTTGGGGTAAAAAGAGCTTTAAAGATTGCCCTTGAAACCGCCACAGTCGGCAAAGAAATATGTATGCTTGGAGATATAGTACACAATGAAGATGTGGTAAAACAGATTAGCAAAGCCGGGGTAAAAAAAATTGGTAGGCTTTGCCAAGGGAAAGAAAAGATTTTATTGATCCGCGCGCACGGTGCAAGTTTAAGCACAATTAATAAAGCAAAAAAACTTGGATACGAAATCGTTGATGCCACCTGCTTAATGGTTAAAGAAATCCATAAAATCGCGCAGAACATGGAAAAAAAAGGTTACCGCATCATTGTCATCGGAGACAAGAAGCACGACGAAGTGATGGGAATTGTTGGACAGTTAAATTCAAAAGCAATTGTAATAGACGGCCTTGAAAGCATCCCTCCAACAATTAAAAAGATTAAAAAAGCCTGCGTTGTATCGCAATCAACGCAGAATATCAAAAAAGTAAATCAAATAGTTGATGCCCTTAAGCTCCAGATAAAGAACCTTAAGTTTTTTAATACAATATGCGTCCCGACAAAACTAAAACAAGAGGAAATAAAGCTAATGCCCCTTCAAAACGATGTCATGATTATCATCGGATCAAGAAAAAGCGCAAACACAAGAAGGCTTTATGAAATTTCAAAATCGCTTAATCAGAATAGTTACTGGATAAATTCCAGCAAGGAAATAAAACGAAGTTGGTTTAACGGAAAAAATTCGGTCGGAGTTACCGCAGGGGCTTCAACACCTGACACAACTACTAAAAAGATTATAGAATATTTAAGAAAGATAGGCTAAATATTCTTGTTGTTAATTAAATCCGCGACAATCCTTGAACCTGCAATTACTACCGGAAGCCCTCCTCCCGGTTGAGTACTCGCTCCCACGAAATATAAATCCTTTATCTTGGAATCAAAATTCGCCGGCCTAAAGAATGCGCTTTGCATAAGATTATGTGCTAAGCCGAAAGTTGCTCCAAATTTAATATTATAGCGCCCGATGAAATCCTCTGGATAAAATTTATGCTCAAACTCAACCAAATCTTCAAGATTAATCCCGAGAGTTTTATTTATTTTATCAAAAATAATCTTTCTTAACTTATCCTCATAATCTTTTATATCCTCCTGTGCATTTTCAAGATTAGGGACTGGCACGAGGATATAAAACAAATCTTTGCCTTCAGGCGCCAAGGAAGCATCGGTTACCGTAGGAACGTGTATGTAAAACGATGGGTCGTCAGGCATTGCTTTTTGATTAAATATCTGATTCAAATTCCTCTTAAGGTCTTTGGAAAAGAATAAATTATGGTGAGCTAAACCATTGACTTTTTGTTTTAACCCCAAATACATAAGATAGACGGAACAGGAATATTTAAATTTAGGCAGCCTCCTTGATAGCAAATCACTTTGCGTATAGGCATAATCGGCATTTACTACGACTTTGTCAGCTTGAACCTCTTTATTACTGCTTCTTAGGATAAACTTGCTGCCATTCTTTTTGATTTCTTTAATTTCATAATTGTAATTAAATTTTGCGCCGAATTCTTTTGCCAATCTTTCCAATGCTAAAGGTATTCTGTACATTCCTCCCATAGAATGGAAAATTTTCTGCACATGGTCAGTATAGCTAATTATGCTGTAAAATGCCGGGGCATTAAAAGGCGAAACACCCATAAACATTGCTTCAAAAGTAAATGCGTAACATAATTTCTCCGACTTGAAATATTTTTGAGCTAAGTGCCAATATGACTCAAAAGCATGAATCTTCCCGATTAAAGGCCAATAAGCAGGATTGACTAATGACTTGGCAGTAAAACATTTAAAAAGAAGCGGCCTGACAGCCTTATAGATTTTCTCAGCTTCTTTGATAAATTTTCCATAAGCCTCCACACTCCCCTTCTCTATTCTTTCAAGCTCACCCTTGGTTAATTCATTGTCTTTGTAAACATTCAGTATTTCGCCATCCGGATAATAAATCCTATAATTAGTATCTAAGGCTTTTAAATTAAGGTAATCTGAAATATTCTTTCCGCAGTAAGTAAAAACTTCTTCAAAAAAATCCGGCATCATCACAAATGACGGGCCCATATCAATTTTAAAACCGCGGTCCTCAATTATATTATTGCGCCCGCCGCAATTAGGAAGTTTTTCAAAAACTTCAACCTCCCAGCCATCTTTGGCAAGCCGGGCTGCTGTTGCCAGACCGCCAACCCCTGCTCCAATAATCGCAATTTTTTTATCCATTAGGTTTATTTATTTGAAAATATTCTTTTGATAAACATAGTAGCAAAGCTACCGCGCAAAAGCATAAAACTTAATACTAATTTCTTTTTCCTTGAATAAAGCTCGTCATCAACTACATTATACTCCAAGCCTTGCGGCTTAACAATTGCTTTACGCAAGAAAGATTTGAAGAACGCCCGCCTTAATTTAATTTTATTAAACATGGGGTTCTTAATTCCGTTCTGCTCTAAAACTTTATCGTAAGCTTCCTGAGCGATACAATCGGGCAATGAGGGCTTGTTTCCCGGAACAGGCAAATTTAAGCCATTCAAATAACGATAGCTATCCTCATCTAAGCTCTCATAAAAAACATATTCCCCGCAAACTCCCGGATAATGAAAAGTTTTATACTTAGAAAAAGTTAAAATAATATTTCTTAATACCTCATTCCAAAGAAATGACTGGTATGAAGAAAAATAAGTTGCCAGGGCTTCATGAGGAATTAATTTTAATACTTCCAAAAAATTATTTGGCTTTGCGCTTAACAGATCAAATGAATTCTTTTCAAAATCAGTTTTTGCTTTTAGCTTACATGCTTTCCAATCTCTCCAGTTATCAAAGAAATATTGTTTTCTATCCCTGTCTTCTTTTCTTTCATTGGCATTAGTAGATGTAAGAAATATTTTTAATGCGCCGTTAAATTGGTTCTTTAATATTTTCTCCGCAAAAAAACCTTGCCGGGAATCAAAACTGCCAAACCGCTGGTCATCAAAATAATTGGGAAACCCCAATGAATTCACTTCTTCCATTATAATTAATGCCTTCTTAACATCCTCTATATTCAAATCTCTTATTGTTATTTTGAATTTATTTTCCTTTATTAATGCAGGGGCCATTGGCTTACCCATTAGGCCGATAAATTTAAGAGAATAATCTTTTTCTTTTAATTCAATTATCTTTGGATTTTTTATGGTTATGTATTGACTAGTTAAGCCATATTTATCTTTTCTTCCTCCGTATGAAAAATACTTAAACTGGATTTTTGACCTTTGCGCAATTTCTTTTAAGAGCTCAACAGTATTTCTTCCTTTTTTCTCCAGTAAATAAACCGCATAATCGCCTTTTTTAACAAAAGGCAAATTAGCTATCTCTTCAACCACAAAATCTTCCGGTTTAACTTTAATTTTTACTTTCATTTGATTGCAAATAATAAACCCCTCTGCAAAAAATTGCAGAGGGGTAGTTTGAAAATTATCTTATAAGTATTTTAAAATCTGATTTAACACTTTTTCTGTCGCGGCCTTATCGGAAATCATGCCTACCCTTACTTCTACCCTTGAAGCCCTATCTGAAATACGACGGACATCAATCCAGATTGTTTTTCCGTCAGTATAATTACTTTTAATCTGAGTAATCTCATCTTTTCTGGTTTCTTTCGTGATCCTTAGCTTCATTGATTCAAGTGCGCGTTTGCAACCATCTATCGCCCTGTCATACGAAGCGTTGACCTCTTGAGACAACTTCCCTGATAACCAAGTAGAAGTTCCTGCTCCACCAGCAGCACCGGCAACCACAGCCACACAACCGCAAATATTCATTAGCATAAAGACTGCGATAATCAACACTACAAAATTTTTAAACATACCCCCTCCTTATCTTAACTTTAACGCTTAACCGTAATCCTTAATGCTTTTAAACCTGCCATTGTATTAATGTATTCTACAGTAACTTCATCAGATATAAGAATATCTCCTAAGGAAATGCTCTTCGTGCCTCTTGTAATCTTTGTTTCGTTCGTAACAACAAAAGTAATTTCATCCGAATATAGGCCCTGACGAATAAATATAATTAATTTATCTGCGACCCAATCGGTTTCCCTGACCTTGCCTGAAACGATATTTATTTGTTGCTTCGGATTAGATTCCTGAGAATAGGCAGTAGCAATTAATGAAATACTTAAGAAAAGAATAAACAAGCCAGTCTTTACCATTTATCCCTCCTTTGTTTTAATTATAAAGATTTATCAATAATTGACAAGTAAAATTTAGTTAATATAATATCTTTATGCATGCCTTAACATTAATAATTACCAGTTTACTTATTTTTGCCCTAGCATATAGATTTTATGCGAAATTTATCATTACAAAAGTGCTTGTGGCAAATATCCACCGCCCCACCCCAGCTCATACTTTCCGAGACGGAAAAGATTACCATCCTACTAATAAATACATATTATTTGGCCATCATTTCGCGGCTATTTCCGGGGCTGGCCCGCTTGTTGGCCCAGTTCTGGCAGCGCAATTTGGGTATCTTCCCGGATTCCTTTGGATTTTAATTGGAGCTGTTTTGGGGGGAGCCGTCCATGACACCGTAATCCTTTTTGCAAGCGTAAGGATGAAAGGCTACTCGCTTACCCGCTTGGCAAGAAAACATATCGGCCCGGGTGCCGGATTTATTACGGGCATTGCAATTCTTTTTATTATTATTACAGCTCTTGCAGGACTTGCATTAGTCGTAGTTAATGCGCTTAATGAAAGCTCATGGGCAACATTTACAATCGCAGTTACTATTCCCGCAGCACTACTAACCGGGTTATATATGTATAAAATCCGCCCGGGGAAAATTATTGAGGCCTCGCTAATCGGAGTATCAATTGTAGTTTTAGGCGTAGTTATCGGAGAACCACTCTCAAAAACAAGTTTTGGATCATATTTCCTTCTCTCAAAACAATCTCTTTCCATAATTCTTCCTGCGTATGGGCTGATTGCTTCAATTTTACCGGTCTGGCTACTCCTTTGCCCGCGCGACTATTTAAGCTCTTACATGAAAATAGGAACAATTCTTTTCCTTACTCTTGGAATATTTATTGTTAACCCGCATATTCGCATGCCCGCGTTTACCCCATTTATCCATGGGAATGGCCCGATAATCCCGGGAAAAGTCTGGCCTTTTGTCTGCATTACTATTGCCTGCGGAGCAATCAGCGGATTCCATAGCCTGGTAAGTTCCGGCACAACTCCAAAAATGATTAACAGCGAAGCTGATATCCGCTTAATCGGATTTGGCTCAATGTTAACAGAAGCAGTGGTTTCAATTATGGCGCTCATTGCCGCAACCGTCATGCTTCCGGGAGATTATTTCTCAATAAATTTACCGGCGGATGTTTTCCAAAAATTAGGATTAAACATTTCGCAATTGCCACAAATAGAACAAATGACAAAAGAAACCCTCTCTGCCCGGCCGGGTGGCGCGGTTTCGCTTGCCGCAGGAATGTCCCTCATACTTTCCTCTATACCCGGGATGAAAAACCTAATGGGATACTGGTATCATTTTGCAATAATGTTCGAGGCATTATTTATTTTAACAACAGTAGACACGGGAACACGGGTTGCAAGATATATCCTTCAGGAAATGATTAAAACATTTAACCCGAGGGCAAAATTAGCAAAAGGAACGTGGATTCCCGGAGTAATTATATGCGGTGTGGTTATAAGTTTTCTTTGGGGGTATCTAGTTTATAACGGAGATATATCTACTATCTGGCCGATGTTTGGTGTGGCAAACCAACTCTTGGCAACATTAGCCTTGGCAATCGGGACGGTTTATATACTGAAGCACTCAAAGAAATGGTATTATGGATTTATTACTTTTGTTCCTTCGGTATTTATGTTTGTAACTACTTTTGTCGCAAGCTTATATAATATATTCAACAATTACCTGCCTAAACAAACATTCCAGGGAAATCTAAACGCCAGCCTCTCTATTATTATGCTTATTCTAGTAGTTATCATCTTCTACCACTCTTTAAGAAAATCCTATCAACTTTTAAAAGTTTCACTCTAAAATACCTGTTTTACAAACTTGGGAAAATTTTAACGCGCTCTCTCTAACAGTCCTTTTATAAGTACTATAATCAATCTCTATTAATCCAAACCTCGGGCCAAAACCTTTATCCCATTCAAAATTATCCATTAGCGACCAGTAAAGATATCCCGCCACATTAACACCTTTTTCTATTGCCTGGTGGACATTTTTTAGGTGAGCGTAAATAAATTCCCAGCGCTGGCTATCATCCAAAGTACAAATTCCGTTTTCTGTGATAGTTACCGGAAGATTATATTTTTTAAGCATCAAAAGTAAATCAAAAATCCCTTCAGGATAAATGTCCCATCCGAGAGAATTTTTCTTAAGCGGATGATGGTTATTTTGACAGGCATCCCAGACCAAATTACCAATCCCCCATTTTTTTAATTCCACTAGCTGCCGCGAGTAATAATTTAAACCGATAAAATCCATAGCCTTATGCCGGGATATTTTATTAAGGATAGAAAAATTATAAAGCTTATTTCTTAGCTTAGCAGCGAACTTGTCTTTAAAGCTCTGCGTACAAGGCACATAGGCTTGCATATGCTGGGCAATGCCTATAGACGGCTTTTCAAGATTTAATTCTTTATAAATTTCATTTATTAACCGGTAAGCCCTGATGTGCGCTGAAACTAAATTATCTGAGACTTTTTTTGCTCTTAAATACGACTTTACCTGCGGGGGCCAAACTCCGAAAAGATAGGAATGAGACAAATATATTGTAGGTTCATTTATGGTAATCCAAAAATGAAGATGTTTTGCTAATGAACGCACTACAAAATCACAATAACGCAAAAAATAATCAACAGACGCTTTATTCTCCCACCCGCCAAGTTTGCTAAACCAAATCGGATTAGTAAAATGGTGCAGAGTAACTAACGGCTCAATATTCCGCTCTCTTAAAGAAAGGATGACCTGAACATAATGCTTTAATTCTTCTTCGGAGAACTTACCCTCCTCTGGCTCAATACGGCTCCATTCAATGGATAACCGGTGGGCGTTGTGATTCAGGCTTTTAGCAAGATCAAAATCCTGATTAAATAATTCGTAATGACGGCAAGCCTGCCCGGAATTTTCTTTTCCGGCATCTTTCTCCCATTGCCACCAATCAGAATTTGTATTATTACCTTCCACCTGATAGCTGGATGTCGCAGCGCCCCATAGGAAATTCTGCGGAAATTTAACCATACTAAAATTATATCATTATAAAATAAAAAACATAACGAAATTAACATCCATAAGCTTGACAGAGGGATTAATACAGTGTAAATTGTTAGCATGCGCTTCTTAATTAAGTTAATAAAGAAAACTTACAAAATGGCCTCACCGAAAGAGCGCAAGACAGTTATGAAAAATGTCGCTTCTCTTTCGGTTTTACAGTCTATCACCTACATCCTTCCTGTAATAATCCTACCTTATCTTTTTAGGGTAATCGGCCCGGAAAAATTCGGTTTGATCGCGTTCGCTCAGGCATTTGTACAATACTTCATGATTTTGACTGACTATGGATTCGGGATCTCAGCTACAAAAGAAATCTCTATATGCCGCAACGAACATTCTAAAGTCTGCCAAGTGTTCTCTTCAGTAATGATAGTAAAAATCGGGCTTGCTTTTATAAGCTTAGGGATACTCGGAGCAGTTGTTTATTTCATACCAAAATTTAGAAATGATTGGATGGTTTATGTTTTAAGCTTTGGCGCTGTTGTAGGAAACACGTTATTCCCCATCTGGTTTTTCCAAGGCACTGAAAAAATGAAACATATTGCAGATTTGAATATCTTAGGAGGATTCCTCTACGCGATTTTTATCTTCGTTTTTGTAAAAACCCCGGGCGATTATATAATGGTCCCTCTTATTAATTCCGCCATATTCCTGATGACCGGGCTTATGGGGCAATATATAGTTTTTAGAAGATTTGGAGTCGCTTTTAAATTCCAAGGTTACGAAAACTTAAAGAAACAGCTTAAAGCCGGCTGGGATATTTTTATTTCCATCGTAGCAATTAATGCTTATACAACTACGCGTATTTTTACAGTTGGGCTTCTCACAAATAATACTATCACAGGATTTTATTCTATCGCCGAAAGAGTAGCTAATCTTTGTCAAACCTTTCCGCTGTCATCTTTCTCTCAGGCTATATTTCCAAGATTAAGCAAGATATACCACAAAAACAAAATCAAAGCATTTGAAATTATGCAAAGAGTGCAAAAAATCACGATCATTATTTCAATAATCTGCCTTCCTATTATTTTTGCTTTATCTAACCTGATTGTAAGGGTTGTCTGTGGCGGGTATTACCATGAAACAATTTTGTCCTTAAGGCTGCTGCTTATCTCGGTATTTTTTGTAAGTGCAAATGCTTTCCGTGTGCAGTTTTTATTAGTTTGCGGAAAAACTCATATATATTCCAGAATCCACGTGGTTATGGCGATGGTGGGCTTACCTCTTATATTTCTTTTGATTTATGCTTTTTCTTACAAGGGAGCGGCCCTTGCAACAGTGCTTATTGAAGCGGGGATTTTCACTATTACCTATCTAACGGTAAGAAAACTTAAACTTTAAGATTTTTTATTCATATTCTTTAAATACCGTTAATAATTTATTGACCATTTTCTCTTTTGAAAAATCTTTTACAACCTTATCGTATGCTAAAATCCCCATTGATTTACATAAATCCCTATCCCTGATAAATGAATGTACAGCCTTCACGAACTCTAGCTTATCATAAGGGCTAATCAAAACACCATTAACTCCATTGGTAATAAAATTCTTAATTCCTCCCACATCAAAAGCAATTGCGGGAATCTTAAAACTAGCAGCTTCCAGTAAAACATAACATTGTGCTTCCCAAACTGAAGGAATGACAATAAAATCTTTATCCTCAAATATTTCATTTTTATTTAAAGACCTGCCTTTAAGATGTATATATCTAGATAACCCCTTCTCTAATACCTGTGCCTTTATGCGACTTTCTAGCTCTCCATCTCCCCAGAATTCAACTTCAAAATTTTGTTCATTGACCTTATTAACTAACTGATCAACCATTTCAATAAAACTTAATTGGCCTTTCTGTTCACATAGCCTTCCGACCAAAGCAATCCTTACAAGTTTATTGTTATTACGAATTGATAAATCTCCTATCCTTGACAAGTCAATACCATGCTCTATTACTTTTATTTTTTCCGAAGGATAATGATAATAAGAAATACAAAATTCTTTACACTGCACCGTAGAACACAAAACACATTCCACATTAAACATCACTAATCGGATTAAAAACCTTAAGATTACTGACCTTAACCAATTATTAGATGCAACCGGTCCGGGCAAATGTTCGAAACAAACAACTTTCTTTCTTAATAAAACCCCGGAAATAATAAATAAAAGGCTCTTTGTCGGATAAATCTTGTTAATAAAGACTACGTCCGAAGAAAGCAACAATTTTAACGCCTTTTTGATATGCACGGGCGTTAAACTCAAAAAGTTTTTAGGCAAAGAAAGAACTGGACAATTGAGCCCTATAAAGAAATTACGTAATTCAGATATTACTTTAAAATCTCTACAAATAAGATTAACCTCATAACCGTGATCTGTTAAATATGGGAGCACCTCCATTAAATACTTTTCAGCTCCCCCCATTGCATAAGTATCAGTCTGGATAAGGATTCTAAGTTTTTTCATAAATTAGGTATACTTATTATTATTCCAAGAAATAAAAGTGCAGAGCCTTTTAACAAATCATTTGAAGATTAACACACTGTAAACAAGAAGAATTTCTCTTATCAGAGAATACAACTTCTGTATCGGGCTATTTTGATTAAAAAATCTGTCAAGTAATAAAGCTACAAGCATTAAACAAGAGAAAAATACTGCAATTCCCTTAATTTGCAACAAACCATTTGATTCGCTTAAATAAAACCCTAAAGTTAAAAACATTACTCCTATCAAATCAACAAATAATTTAATCCTTCTGGAAGATTTCACCCCTAGGCGCACGCTAAAAGTCTTACAACCAGATTTAGAATCAAAATCATAATCTGTAATTGTATGCAAAATTTCATGCCCCGTAAAACAAAATAAAATTCCTAAAAATAAACAAACCGTTACAAGTGAAATTGAAGAATAGTTTATTATCAATATTAGCGGGGCTCCGGCGAATAAACCCAATGAAGCAGCCAGTGGGCCAGCCAATGTTTCTTTAAGCCTTAACTTAAAACCATTATAAAAAAACCATAATAAGCAATATGCTAGGAATGCTAAGATCGACCATACAGAACGACTAACTAATAAAAAAGAGGCAACAGAAAGAAAAGTAAAAATAAATACCAGAAATATTGCTTTTTTCCGCGGCAACCCACCGGTTTTAATAGGATTCTTGGTATCAGGATCAACCTTACAATCACATAAAGTATTATGGATGAATCCGGAGATCATCTGAAAAAAGAAAGGAACTATGAATAACAAATCAAAATATGAGGAAAAGTGTTTTTCTCGAAAGGCTATTGCTATGAAAGGAAGAAGATATAAAAAAAAGGAATGGTACGGGAAAACGCTTCCGTGTGCTGCAGATAATATCGCAGAAAACTGCTTTTTGGCCATAACTTTACTGACAGCAATAAAACTTAAACTTTAAACAAAAATCACACTTCAATACCAAATACTTTTCTTATTATTAAGCCAATCCCAAAATTAATCGCGGCTATCCCTAAGCTAATCCCTGCCATTTCAAGAAACCTCTTTTTAAAAGACAGCCCCTTAGCAACAGAGATATAGAAAGTAAATATTAGTATTATTAAAATGGCATCGATGACAACAAAGGACAAACACAAAAATATATTTTTAAATATAAAATACGGAGCAACTAAGACAATAACCGTCCCTATATAGACAATCCCCGTATAAACACTGGCCTTAAACGGATTTTTTTGAGTATCTTCCTGCTTTGTAGACAAATATTCCGAAGCCGACATAGACATTGCAGCCGCAATACCAGTAATGATCCCTACAATTCCCACTAATCTGGTATTTTGTAAAGCCAGAGTAAAACCAACAAGAGCGCCGGTTAATTCCACTAACGCGTCATTTAAACCCAGCACCATAGAGCTAACATATAAAAGGCGCTCTTCATTTATGAGGCTGATTAATTGGTTTTCGTGCCTTTCTTCATCAATAATTATCTTCTCAACTTCCGGAGAAAGTTCTTTTAAAGTAGAATAATTTTCCTGCGCCTGCCCCTCTCCGCTCTCCATCAGCTTTATCCCAAAAGTAATCCCAAATATCCGGTTAATTAATACATAAAAGAATACTTTTAGTTTATCGGGAGATACGGATTGCTGAGTAAGGCTCTTCCAGAAATTGTAATGCTCGAGCTCTTCCTGCGATATCTTCTCTAATAATTCCTTGTTCGCCTTGTCCTTAATAATACAGCTAAGCTCTTTATAAATCAGGTGCTCGGTAATCTCGCTTCTTTGAATAGACAAAATCTTATTTTTAATGCTTTGTTCCAGCATCCTATTTTGCCTCTTTGTAAACCTCAAGGACATCGCCGGTATCTTTATCAATAAATACCCAGACATCCGGAAGCGGATCTTTGAAATCAAATAATACTATTTTATAATTCTTAAGGAAACCTTTTCTTAGAATCCCATGGTTAGGCGATTTATCTTCTCCTGCAAGATAACCAACTCTTTCTTCCCAAAGTTTTCCGCCTTCATCATAGACAATATTAGCTTCTCCTATCTCAATATTCTGGCCCTTCGCTGCTTCAGTCGCAATAGTAATAACTTCATCTTTCATTTTTTCCTGGGCATACAAACAAGTTGCCATCGAAAACAAAGCTGCTGCCATTAACAGAATTACTGTTAGCTTCTTCATCTTCTCTTCTCCTTTTTATTTACGCTTTCGGAAAGCTGGTTTTTTCCCTACGGGCCTGCGATTTTCCCTGGCTTGTGGTTTATCAAAATTAGGCTGGAATGATCCGCCGCCTTCCTTGCGCTTAGCAAAACAGTCCTTACAGTATACCGGGCGGTCTCCTGTAGGCTTAAAAGGCAATTCGCATTCAGTGTGGCACTCCGAGCAGATTGCTTTAGTAAAGCTTCTTTCCCGAAAATTTTCCCTGCCTCCCCTTCCAAAACGTTGTGAATTATCAAAACGCTTAAAAGGCCGGGAGTAATGATCCCCTCCGGAAGGCCGAGCTGAAGACTGAGTAATTAAAGTATCAATTTTCTTCTCCAAGGCAACCAGCTGCTGTTGCATTTTATCAATAAGAACCGCTACATCCGGACCAACCTGTGGCTCAACTGTAACACTTTTACGCTTAATAACTTTTTTCATCTTGCTCCTTATCTAAATAGATTAACCTGCCAATTCCAAGGTTCTTATTATACAGTCCTTTCTAATATAAAGCAAACTTCTTTGAAGCCTGCATCCCTACGCTGCTATTTTTTTCCCAAGATGAATTGCTCTTTTGCTTATCCCTTTTAAATTAACAATCTCACCAGATTCTTTGGCATTCGGAACAAGGAGAGAATAAAATTTCATATCGCTGTAATCGGCTATCAGTTTAAATGATTTCTCAATAATATCCAAACCGATATCCTCATACGCACTTAACAATAAACACATGGACTTTCCTCTCATCGGGGATTCAAACGTATCCGTTGTATTATCCCATTTATAGAGAGAAAACATTCTATCAATGATAAGCTTAAGCTGAGCACTTGGCCCATAGAAATAAAGCGGTGTTGCAAAAACAATTACATCAGCTTGCGCCATTTTTTTAAGCACTTCTCTTATATCATCTTTAATAACACACTCGTATTCCTTCATCTTCTGGCATGACCTGCAAGACGTACACCCATTTGATTTAGATTTAAGCAGAGCTGCCCGGATTATTTCAACTTTTCCCTTCTTTATTCGAGCGCCCTTCGCGAGCCACTCCACAAGCTTAGCAGTATTTCCGTTTCTTTTCGGGCTGCCATTAAGAATTAGGATCTTTTTAGGCATATAGGCCACCTTTGAAATTTTATTTTAATATCAAATTAAACAAATAACCTGTAAACATAATCCCTATACCCACAATCCCCGCGAATATAATCAATAGCTTTAACTTCATCGCCTTGCGTAAAATCATGAACTCAGGCAAAGAAAGTCCGGTTACTGCCATCATAAATGCCAATGTAGTGCCGATTTTAACACCTTTTTCTGTAAGCACGCTTACCAAAGGAATCACACCTGCAGCATTAGAATAAAGCGGTATACCTATCAAAGTAGCTAACGGCACTGCATACCATTTGTTGCCACCTGCATATTTTGCCAGGAAATCGCTTGGGACATATCCGTGTATCCAAGCACCTACCCCGATACCAACAATTATATAAGGCCAGACTCCTTTCATTATGCAAAGCGTGTACTCCACAGCCAACCTAATCCTATCTTTCCAAGATAATTCAAGATTGGCTACCAAAGAACTCACGGGAGGCTTAAAAGCAATACGCTCAACAAGATTTTCTACTTTTAACTCTCCGATAATTATTCCTGAAATAATAGCGATAACAAGCCCACTAACCGTATAAATTAAAGCTATCTTCCATCCAAACATCCCTAAAAGCAAAACAAGGGCTACCTCATTAACCATCGGGGAAGAGACAAGGAAAGAAAACGTAGCTCCCAATGGCACCCCTGCTTCTATAAATCCCAAGAAAAGCGGAATTGCACTGCAGGTACAAAAAGGCGTAATGATACCGAATAATGCTGCCAGAATATTACCTGTATATTTATGTTTATGAGAAAGTATCCTTCTTATTTTTTCTTGAGGCAGAAACGAACGGATTATTGATACAGCGAAAATTATTACCGCAAGTAGAATAAAAATCTTTATCGTATCGTAGATAAAGAAATCCAATGCTTCCGCCAAAAGCGTTTTTGGCGGGATTCTAAAAAGTTGATAAGTCAATAAATCTGCCAATAATTTTACCGGGTAAAAGATATCCATAATGTATTCTATATTAATATAAATAAAAACCCTCTGCAAGCCTTTTACTCGCTTGCCCCTTGTAATTGTAATCTAATAGTGTATACTTGATTAGGAAGAGGAGTAGAATAAAGATGGTTATAGTTATGACTCTTCCGGGACAAGAGTGAGGCTACTGAATTGAAACAGTGAACCTCAACTCTTGTTTTTTTATGTGCAGAAATTAAAAACCCCGCCATGTATTATGGCGGGGCTAATTTTAATTTATTCTAAACCCTGATCAATCCGGCTTGTAAACTGTAATCGGCTCATCTTTGGAACCGGCGTAAAAAACGGTAATTTCTACTGGTTCCTCTCCTTCGTTCTTCCCGTAATGCAAGGTATTAACTACTTCCACAATGCCTTCCCCAGCCCTTAGGTGCAAAGTCTTTCCGTCTTCGGTTTGAACCATTAACTTACCCTTCGTTAATACGCCAGCGTTAATAACCGGATGTTTATGCTTTACCAAGGTTCCCCCAGGAGGAATAACAATGCGCAGAATGGTAATTTCCGGTTGTCCTTTAGGATAAGCAGGCAGAAGCGCACCATCCCAACTAACAGAGGATTTTGCCAACTGACAAACGCTGGGTTGTTGAATTGATTTATTACCTGTTAATCCGCCACAACCGGCAGTTAAACAAAGCAACACAACAGCAAATAAAAAACTAAGTTTACTAAGAATTTCTCTCATATTTGTTTCTCTATATTCTACTTGCTTAATTGTTCCATCTTAATTCTGGAGACATCATACTTATCTTTTTGAATCAAGTATTGTGTACTCGGAATTCCCGGGAGGGTATGATGCGGGCATGCCCCCATACCTACTTTTCCGCCACCAAAAATTTACCCTTTTGTGCATTTGTTCAGCTCCAACTTACAGGATTAGAAAGAAAACTTCAGCTTTATTCATAATTAGGCTGAGTCTTACGCCATTCTCGCTTGCTTTGAATAAGCCCGCCTCCAAGAACTTCATCTATTAATCCTAATAGCTGAGCATCATAAGGAGTCAAGAAATGATCGCCTCGACAAAGGCATTTACAAATCAAAACTATGTAATACCAAAAAATACGGGCCTGAGAGTAAAAAGGAGCAAGTAGTTTATTTCGTTCTTCTTCATTGCCAGCAGAACGAATTTTATCCGCCGTGTCTCTGTCAAATAAAGCATGTGCATGATTAACCATCATTCTTGTAGTCGCTTGGATATGGCTAGGACTCTTTATATCTTTCATAAAAGAAAAATCTTCTATAACTGTATCCAGCCAACTATCATTAATATTCTGATTCTTATCGATAGCAAGACGTCTCGCCAATACTTCAAGTAACAGCCTAATGTCATTACGAGAAGCCTCCTCTAGTTCGGAACCCGTAGTGGACTCAGGGACTTGTGGAGGACTAGTTTGCTCCAAATCCATCTTTTTTATTACATCAATTAAGCTGCTTATTACTTTTGTAGGATCTGTTTCTTTTTCTGATTCTGCTTTCGAAAATCTCTGTTCAATTCTTTCAATTTGTATCCACGATGCTAATAGTTCCAAGGCTCGTATCGCGATTTTTTGATCATTAGGACTAGAAAGTCTTGAATAAAGCGCCAAAGATAGACCAACAACATCTACTATTTGCTGTTGATCTTTAGGAATTAATTCACTAAATACTTTATCGTACTGTTCTACAAACTTTTTCCAACGCTCTCTGACTTTGCTAAAAGTAGGTTTCAAATCTAAATAAACCCAAATCAATCGCTCTTGCACACGGTTAGCAAGCTTTAATGAAAATACTGCGTTACTTCTTTCCAATCGGCGCGCGGCCTCTAGCGCTTTAGAAGGAGTAACGTCATCTATGTCAGAGTAACGAACATCATGATACAAAATGTTTGAGTGTGGAAAACCAACGGAATAATCACCAAAAGCTAGAAAACTTGCTGCGGCACTAAAAGCTCTGTTAGTAGCGACAGTATAAATCTCAACCCCCTTCCCATCCTGATCGGGGCAATTTAATAAACTAAGCAGAGATTCCATTGTGCTTACGTTACCACCAGGACTATCAATCCCAACGGTAATCGGATCGGAGCTTTTCTGTTTCATTTGGAGAATAACAGGAGTCAATTCTTTCATTAAAGTGTCATCTATAGGTTTGTTTATATAAATCGCCCGCTCCCAATTTAAAGTCAGTCCAATTTTTCGTTTTGGTTCTTTAGCTACATTTGGAGTTTGACTGCTCTTTTTTGACTGAGTTTTTGTTTTTTTATTTGTTCGAATTTTATTGCTCATTTATCTCACCCATCTATCTCTATCTAAACGCCACATCAATTATCTTTCTCCTTAAACTTCAATCTCTTGCGTAAATAGGACCATGTTTGCCAATCTTCATGCTCATGAGCCAATCTCCCAGCAACAATTCCTGGAGCAATGTTCAATTTCTGAGCAAACACAGAAATAGCCTGATTAGAAAAATCACCTACTGAACAGAATTGCGCAAACTCATGTTTAGGAATTAAGGTACCTTGGGCAAATTCATCTGCTTCTCTTTCTTTTTCATTTGATTCAACGTTCTTTTTATCTTCGAATTCTATAAATTGTTCTTTTTTTCCATGTTTAATAAGATGCCCTAGCTCATGAAAAAAAGTAAACCAGAAAATATCCTCATAACTTCCACGAAGACTTAGCTGAATCATGGCCTTGTTTGCAGTAAGCCATCGAGTCATTCCGTTAACGCATGTGTTTCTAAAATGCGGAACAAATGCAACTGCCACCCCACATGAAGCACAAATTTCAATTATTTTCTTAGGGAAGACTGACGCATCTTGTCTCGTAAGTTTCTTCAAATCATCTAAAGCTGCATTAAGCTTGTCTTTGTCAAATTCTTGAGTTTGTGTCTCTTGGGCGTCTAATTCCCCGCAACGTAACCAAGTAGCGATACATTCATTAGAAATTCTTCCTTTATCTGACCTTCTAAAAGCGATTTCTTGAACTTTAGGTACAAAGGCTAAAGAACTAACGCCAAAAAAATTGAGTAACCTACTCACTTTTTCCTTAGGAGTACGCGCCGGTCCAATATATTTCCATTTAACTAATTCGTTAAAACAAGTGAATTTTACTAATAAGGGGATTTCTTGTACTAATTTCTCTTCCATCTCTATTCTAGTAAGTGTTTCCTCATAGTTTCTCTGTAAGTTATTCCAAAAATTTGCTGACATACCAAATACTGAAGATAATTTTAACGCGGTATCAGTAGTAATCGAGGCTTTACCTTGAACAATCTCATTAATATGTTTTGGGGTCAATCCAGTGCGTTGCGCTAAATCAAACTGAGTCATATTAGATGCTTCAAGAGTGTCTTGCAGTGTCTTACCAGGATGAATTGCTATGGATGGGTGATAAATGTTTTCTCTCATGAATGCCCCCTATGATAATTCCTAACTCCATCAATTTGAATAGAAGTAATTGATTTTAAATCGGAAGGATCCCCATTTAATAACTCAATTAACATTCTGTAGGGATGCTTAATATCCACAGACCATAGGCTATTCAAATTCCCGGCAAGAGAATGCAATCTGGCTTGTGGTATTTTTGAAATGTCATAAAGATTTTCTGCAGAGATAAACTCGTTAATTCTTTGAATAATTTCTTTGGATTGTTGAGCGCCATATTCCCTAGTTAATAGTTTATGATCTTCAAATATCTTTTTCATCTTACTATTCTTGAACTGAACATCCATGGCGTGCCTTTCAGAGAAGCAGTTTAACTATAACACAGATATCGGAAATGTCAATAATTTTATTAACCTATTAGGTTAATAAAATAAATCACAACTTCATTCAAAATATATGAATTCTGGTGAAACATTATTTAATTATTATTTTTGAATTAAATTCCCCAAATAGCTATACCAATTAAAAAACCCTCAATACTTTTCAGCATTGAGGGCTTTTTGTCCCCAATATCCGAAAAGATCGGATATTGTTATGGGTAATTTATCCCTTGCGTAAGCGCTCGAAAGTTCCTTAAATTTGCTACCTAAATTTATTAAAGGTATGCAAATTTTGCGGAACTTTCTTCGCACGCTGCGGGATTAATTTTCTACCCGCTATTAAGCGGGAAAATTAACTCCCCCTATATGACACGTTTCGCAACCAAGATATTACTCTGGGAATTGAATTAAATACTATCAAATTACTATTTGAAGAAGCGAATTTAGGGGCAGTTTAACTTTATGCGATATAAGCTGACAGAAAGCTTCACGAGAACCCACGAACCTTTATTTCTTTTTAAGCAAGTTCTCAATCTGCTTCTGTTGCTCAATAATGATTTGTTGATTGGCGTTGTCAATTTTATTTTCTACAGCAGTAATTCTTCTTTCTAACTCAACCTTATCGTTTTTTGACTCAGAAAATTCTCTATACGTTAGATTATTAAAATGTAACTGGTCTATCACTATTGCCCCTACTGAAATCAGAGCGCTCACGACCATTACAACAATGACTATTACAACTACATATAGTAAGGTATTTATGTCCCGAAACTTTTCGTCTGCTTTTTGTTCAAATGGTGATAATTTAACGGAAGCTTCGCTACTTTCGGGAAATTTAACTTTTGGCTTTTCTGCTGGCATCTTAATAGACACCTTTCAAAACGTATACGCCATTCTCAGTTTCAACCTCAAAATCTCTGCCTATATATTGGATGAGGTCAATTCCGCCAAAAGATACCCCTTTTG
The DNA here is from genome assembly GCA_028715415.1 of Candidatus Omnitrophota bacterium. Lineage (NCBI taxonomy): Bacteria > Pseudomonadati > Candidatus Omnitrophota > Candidatus Omnitrophota bacterium. Next base: position 22,146 of record JAQURX010000011.1, read on the forward strand.
AAAAACGAACTCCTGGACCGAATTGAACACCGCCTATTTTGATGGGATGGAGTGGCTCAATACTTCCATCGGGATGAGATTGAAATAATTCCCAAAAGGTTATTCTGCTCATATCAATATTATCCTAATAATTATATTGCAATACTATTAAATTAAACAATTGAGAAATATTATACTTTGATATAAAATGATAGTCAATAGATTAAATAAAAAGGTAATGAAAATGAATTATCAAGACAAACTTGACATTATTATCAAGACAATCAGCAAAGAAAGAGAAAAAGACTCAGACAATCCCTTTATTAGCCTTGACCTCGCCAAAAATAAAGAACTTTCCCTAATCCCTATTGACGAAATAGAAGGAATTATTGACTGCCTTCGTAAAGAAAAAGTCTTAATACTTCGCAACATAACATATCCTAAAGCTACCGATACTGAGAATGTTTCTCATTATGCCTTAACTCAACAACCTTGCTATAGTATAGAAATAGCAGAAAGTTTTTCCAACTGGCATTCTGCCTATATCCTCAAAAAATCAACTAAATTAGAAAATCTGAGCTTATTCAATCTTGAAAAAATTTGCTACCTTGTTCACGATATTGAAGAAAAATTTGAAATCAACCCAAATAAACAAATAATTATAAAATTAACCACAAATTCAATAGAACAATTTCCGCTTTTAAGAGAAAAATGCTCAATAAATTCTGATATTATCCCTTATAGAAAAGAAGCGTTGGAATATCTAAAAGACCACAGCATTATCTCTCATTACGAAATTAAACACTCTGAATATGCGGATAGCGAAATAGGCATATTACTAAACGTCAATGAGTTTAATAATTTTAAAAAAGAAATAACCAAAATATATGAAGATAAACGTAAAAAACAAAATAAACAAATTCCTGCCCCTATGATACCTAAAACAGGCTCAGAAACACCAAAAGAATTTGCTAAAAAGCTTCAGCGTGAAATTGTCTATGAAATAAAATATACTGAAAACGGAGAAATTTTTCTTAATAATTTCCTATTTGCCAAAGTGCAGTTTAATGGAGAAAATGAGGCTGTTTTTAGTTACCTTTTCAAACACCCGAATAAGAGAATAACAAAAGCAGAGTTCAAAGAAAAGGCTGGTTACTCTGTTGGAAAACCGCTTCATAAGATTGTTGAAAACTTAGGCTTTACAGGAAATCTCCGAAAAGCTTTCTTTAACGTATCCGAACAGGCTATACTCTTCAGAAATCCTCTCACAAAAAAAGAATTAGAAAAGCTCAATATCCCTCAGTTAAAACTCAAGAAAAAAGCCATTTCTTAATTTAAAAACTACTATTTAATATTCCGAAATTCGTTATAGTTAAAACATTCCCAACCTCTCCTAAACATACCTAAGTTACCCTAAATTAATAAGCCCTGTCGTATTCTTGATATACTTTGAGTGTGAATAATAAAACTGAATTAAAAACACTCATAGCTAACCATATCAAAATTAAAACGGAAGAAGTACCTTCTGATTCCGAATTAACCGATTATGCAGATAATCTTGTATCCTTTGTTAAACTTCTAATTGAAGCGGATAAAAAAAATAATGAACGTAAAAATCTCCGAAATCCAGATATTACCAATTAAGCCTTTAAACGGTTTAGTAGCTTTTGCCAGCTTCTTATTAAACGATAGCCTTTATCTTGGCTCAATCGCCATTATGACCCGCCCTCAAGGCGGTTATAGGCTTCTCTACCCTACCAAAAAAGTAGGCGCAAGAAATCTAAATATTTATCATCCTATCAACAAGGAATTTGCAGAGTTGATTGAAAAAGAAGTAATAATGAAATTTGAAAAGGTAATGAATAAATATGATAGATACAATTGTTTTAACTCTACCGCCTGAGCTTTTTGCTATTACAGAGCATAATAGATTTGACCCTTCTACAAAAGGCTTATTTGAGCGCCCTTACTATACGCTCGGCGGAAGGGGTAATTTCTCTTGTTTCCAGAATCCGACTAAGGAAGAATTTGAAAAAGGCATATACAAACCAAGACTTACCGCTACCAAACGTATGGGAAAAGGCGCATTCATAACAACCTTAAAGATTGAATTTTCTATACCTAAGCTACTCTTCGGAAATAACTTTGACGAGGTTGAAGAACACCACTTTGACAAAATTGTTAACCTGTTACAAAAAAGACTGCAAGAAATGGGCGTATTAGTCTTTGAACACGTTTTAAAAAGTGCTCCTGTCTCAGCAGTGCATTATTCCAAAAATATAGCTCTTACAGACTATTCAACACCTTCTGCTATTCTTAAGGAGCTATCAAAGATAAACCTAAACCAGAAACTTGATTTAAACCAAACGGACTTTAGAAATGAAGGGCATAGCTTGAAGTTTAGGGCTAACTATTTTGAAATATCTCTATACGACAAACTGAAAGACCTTAAAAAAGCCAAGACCAGCGAAAAAAGAGCCATTGAAAGAGATAACGCCCTACAACTGACCCTATTTGACGATTTAAAGCCCAAGAAGCCTTTTGAAGTCTTGCGTATGGAAATAAGGTTAAACAATCGGGTAAAGATAAAGCAGGTCTTTAAAACGCTAAATATATCCTGTGAGATAATCTTCTCTTCTCTATTCAAAAAAGACATCTCTCAGAAAATCCTGCTCTCATACTTGAATGAAATTAAAAACGGTTATTCCCTGCTTGCCTATAAACCCAAAACTATGAAGGATTTTATAATTGATTTTAGAATGCAAAACCCCAAAGTAAAAATAAGAAAAATGCTTCAGGTCTTAGGGCTAAAAATGGCTTGCAATGATATGGGAATACGTGAATTTAGAAAATCAACAGAGTTTTACGGAGACTACAGCTGGTATAGATTAAAAAAGGATTTAACCGCTTATAAATATCCTAAGAGGCAATTATCAGTAATAAAACCAATTGAAAAGGCTTTGCTTGATTTTACTCCTCTAAGATTAGCTGACTTTGAAGAAAAGAAACAAACTACTTGACTTATAAACATTATGTTATAGGATGTTATATATGGAACTAATAAAGAGACTGGAAACTTACCGATTAGAAAATAGACTCACCCAACAAGAACTTGCCAAGAAGCTCGGAGTTGCTTTTGCTACAGTTAATCGCTGGTTTAACGACAGGACAAAACCTAACCACATTCAGACTTATCAAATTGAGAAGCTACTAAAAGAAAGGTCTAAAAATGCCAAAGGAAAATAAAAAAGAAATCCAAGAATCAATCTTTATGCGTAATATTCAAAGAGGCATTGATAAAGGCATTATCTCCCTCTCCCCTGACCAATCAAAAATAACTTACCATTGCTCACGAGAATATACAACTGGCTTTAAGAACCCAGAAGAAAAAGTAAGGGCTTCTTACTTTGCTGAACTTATTTTAGATTATGATTACCCGCAAAAAAGAATAGATTTTGAGGTAACTGTTCCCAGAAGAACCCCAGAAGACAGGGCTGATATTGTTGTTTATGAAGACGATGAATTAAAGAAGCCTTATTTAGTAGTTGAGTGTAAGAAGGACGGTATAACCGAAGCAGAGCGTAAACAGGCGATTGAGCAAGCTTTTGGCAATGCCAATAGCCTAAGAGGACAACTTGCTTCTGTTGTAGCAGGAACAACAAAGACCGCTTTTGATGTTGCAGGATTTAAGCCAAAGGAACGAGAAAAAAATGTTATTTCGGATATACCTAAAAAATACGGCAGAACTCCGAAATATAAATTTGTAAAAGGCGAGCCTGAAAAGGAGTTAAAGACAGTTTCCAAAGATGAACTTATCAGCGCATTGCAGAAATGCCACGATACAGTCTGGCAGGGCGGAAGGCTTGCGCCGACAACAGCCTTTGATGAAGTATCAAAACTTCTCTTCTGTAAACTAAAGGATGAAAAGGACACTCCTAAAAATGAAAATTATCAATTCCAAATAGGAACACACGAAAGTGCCGAAGAAATATCTAACCGAATAGGTAAAATATACCAAAAAGCCAAAAAACAAGACGAAGAAGTATTTAAAGAGGATATACGGCTTGAGCCGAAAGTTATTTATAACGTAGTTGAGCATTTACAGGGCTTAGCTATAAATAAGATTGATTTAGACACCAAAGGAATCGCCTTTGAGAAGTTTATGGAAGACTTCTTTAAGGGTAAAATGGGACAATTTTTTACTCCGAGAGAGATAATTAGATTCTGTATTAAAATGCTGAACCCAGAAAAAGATGAATCGGTCTTAGACCCTGCCTGCGGAAGCGGTGGCTTTCTGCTTAATGCAATGGATAAAATTAGGGAATTTGCCGAACAGCACTATGACGAACAAGAAGCATATAACCATTGGCACGAATTTGCCAAGAATAACCTTTACGGTATAGAAATAAATGACCAAATTGCACGAGTTTGTAAAATGAATATGATAATCCACGATGACGGACATACTAACGTTATTAGCACTGACTCGTTACGTGATTTTGAAGAAATAAACGATATGCACCCAAAGTTTAACAAAGATAAATTTGATATTATTCTTACAAACCCCCCTTTTGGCGCAGTGGTTAAATCAACCGAAAAAGACTACTTAGATAAATATAGTCTTGGAAAGGATAAAGATAATCAGAAAACCGAAATAATGTTTATTGAGCGTTGCATTGATTTTATTAAGCCCAAGACTGGAAGGATTGCCATAGTTTTACCTGACGGAATATTGACTAACTCTTCTTTGCAATATGTAAGAGACTTTATTATGGAGCGGTGCCAGATTTTAGCGATTGTGTCGCTTCCGCAATTTGCCTTTACCCATTACGGAGCTGGTGTTAAGTCCTCTCTTGTATTCCTACGCAGGAAAAGCGAAAAGGAAAAAGCGGAAAATTACCCTATCTTTATGGCTATTTCCGAACATATTGGCTATGACGCAACAGGCAGAACTGACCCAATAAACGAATTAGAGACGATTTACGAAGAGTATCAGAAATTCCTAAAAAATCCGAGTGGATATAAAGGAGATTAAACAATGGCTATATTTAACGTTACCAATGATACCTTAAAGAAATTAACCATAAAAAGGTTTAAAAACGAAAAAGAACTGCAAACTCTCTTTGAAAAGAATACTGAGACTATTTTTGGAGTTAGGCTTCTTGCTTCTGAATTTGAGACAACTCACGGTGGTAGAATTGATACGTTAGGCATAGATGAAGATAATGCGCCCGTAATCATTGAATACAAAGAAAATGAAAAAGACAATATCATTAATCAAGGTCTCTTCTATCTTGATTGGCTTATTGACCATAAAGGAGACTTTGAGATGTTGGTATATAACAAATGCGGAGAAAAGATAAAAATCAACTGGGATGAACCAAGACTAATTTTAGTAGCACAAAATTTTAACGATTACGATAAATATGCGGTAAATAGGATTGCTGAAAATATAGAGTTATGGAAATATACAATCTATGAAAATGACGTCCTACTTGTAGAGCGCATTAACCTACCTAAAGAAGATAAACAAAAACAGAAAGTTAAATCTAAAAAGATAGTATTTGAAGAATATTCTTATGATGACCATTTGAAAGGAAAAAACAGTAATATAAAAAATCTTGTTTTAAAACTTAAGGAACAAATTCTTAGTTTAGACTCACATATACAAGAAAAGGTAAAAAAACACTATATCGCTTTTGCGCTTGAAAGGAATTTCTGCGAATTTGTTGTTCAAGTCAACTCTGTAAGAGTTCATCTTGATATTGAGAAAGATAGACTAAAAGACCCTAAAAATATCGTAGAAGACCGCTCGCAAACAGGTCATTGGGCTACAGGGAATAGCGTAATAAAAGTAACGAACGAAAATGAAATCCCTTATCTTATGGGATTGGTAAAACAAAGTTACGAAAATAAACTGTAAGGGAAAATATGGAATGTTTTAAGATTAATTCTAATGAGGTTGAAGGACGACTTGACTGTTTCTACTATAAACCAGAATTTGTTGAATTAGAGAAACGAATTAAGCGCTTAACTTCTAAAACACTGAGAGATTATATTGTAAATATCGCTGGCGGTGCGACACCAGATAAAGATGAAAGCGAAAAATATTATTCAGATGAAACCAATGGTATACCATTTTTAAGAGTTCAAAACCTATCCGAAGAAGGTTTGAATTTTGACAATATTAAATTTATAAATACCGAAACTCATAATGGTATGCTTAAAAGAAGCCAAGTTAAAGAAGGTTATCTTCTGACGAAGATTACAGGCGTTGGCAGAATGGCAGTATCTTCTGTTGCACCAAAAGGATTTGAAGGAAACATAAACCAACATATAGTCGCAATCAAAACAGAGAGCTATAAAACAAGCGAAGTATTAGCAAATTTTCTTAATTCAGATATAGGCGAACGGTTAGCCTTCAGACGTTCAACTGGTGGCACGAGACCCGCCTTAGATTACGAAGCGTTAAAAACTATTCCTATTGTATTTGAACCAAAAATTGTCTCAATTATGCAGTCTGCCTTTGAGCAAAAAAAACAAAAAGAACAAGAAGCGGATAAATTATTAAATTCAATGTATGGATTTGTGCTTGATGAACTTGGTATAAAGTTACCAGAGCTGAAAGATAAGAAATGTTACTCCGTAGATTCTGGCGATATTAAAAGCCGTCTTGACCCATATTATCACAAACCATCTTTTTTAAATAGATACAAGGCTATCAAAGCGTCTAAATATACTGTTTATGATTTCAGAGAGTTGTTGCTTGAAGTAAAAAACGGCGTTGAAATTAGGACATACTCCGAAAAAGGTAATAGATATATGCGGGTAACGGATTTAGGAGAGACAGGAATAGTTGACCATAATCCCCGATATGTATTTGCAAAGGAAATCCCTGAAAGAATCAAGCTAACAACTAAAGATTTTCTTATATCTCGGTCTGGCTCTTTAGGCTTGGTATCTGTAGTAACAGAGAATATGCTCAATTATATTTTAAGCTCTCACATATTTAAAATAACCCTTGATTTCGCAAAGCTAAATCCTTTTTACTTACAGGCTTTTCTCAGAAGCAATATTGGACAATTTCAATTCTTCCATAATAATAACGGCGGTATTATTCCAGAAATAAACCAAGAGGCTTTAAAGTCAATAAAGATTGTAGTCCCACCTTTAGATATTCAACAGAAAATTGCTAACGAGGTTGAAAGGCGTATGGATGAAGCAGGAAAATTGAAAAGCGAAGCCAATAACTTAATTGATAAGGCAAAAAGAGAAGTAGAAACGTTAATCTTATGAATAAAGCCGTAATATTAGCAAGAGTCTCAACACTTAAACAGGAAGAAGAAGGTCTTTCTCTTGATAATCAGCTCAATACGTTAAGAAGCTATGCAAAACAGAATGACTTTGACGTTATTAAGGAATTTAGGTTTAGCGAAAGTGCAGATTCAAAGATAAGAAAAAAATTCTGTGAAATGATTGAATTTGTCAAAAATGACACAAATATTAAAGTTATTATTGCCTACCGAGTTGACCGTATTACCCGCAATTACAGAGACGCAGTCTTAATTGACGATTTAAGAACAAACTTTAATAAAGAAATCCATTTCGTTTATGACCGCTTAGTTATCGCCCCTAAGACTGTTGGAAGGGATATTACAGATTGGGATACAAAAGTTTATTTGGCGAAGCAATTTCTTAACCGCCTCAAGGAAGACGCTGTTGTTTCTATCAAACACAAGCTAAACAATGGCGAATATCCAAGTATGGCTCCTTATGGTTATACAAATATCGTAAATGAAGACCGTAAGAAATGGATAGCGCCAGATTCCCTTGAATCTAAAGTTGTAATAAAAATATATGAGTGGTATGCAACAGGCGCTTTTTCTATGGATTTAATCAGAAAAAAGCTAAAAGAGGAATTTTGTTTAGATTTTCATAAAGGCACGGTTGACTCTATCCTTAAAAATCCCTTTTATTACGGAGAAATGCTTCACTGTGGCAAGCTTTACCCACACAAATACAAAACAATCATTTCTAAGGAATTATTTGATAAAGCTCAAGAAGTTAAAGCGGGATTTAATAAAAAATCTTTTAAATTTGTGGGTCTTCCATATCTTTACAGGGGTTTGATAAAATGCGCTAAATGCGGTTGCAGGATTACTCCTGAGAAGAAAAAAGGGAAATATGTATATTACCACTGCACGCAATACTACGGCAAACACTCTGATAAATGGATACGGGAAGAAGATTTAACAAGGCAATTTGCCGACCTTATGAATAAAATACATCTTCCCGATGATATTGTTGAATCTATTAGTAAAACGCTCAGAGAATCTCACGAAGACAAGGTAAATTATTATAACAACTTAAATTCAGAGCTTCAAACCGAGTATGGTAAATACGAAAAGCGAATTGAAAAGATGTATGAAGACTATCTTGACGGACGTATTACTGAAGATATGTATAACAAATTAAGACAGGATTATAGAATAAAACAAGAAGAAATTCAGGATAAGCTAAACAGTCTTCAAAAATCCGATGAAGAGTATTACGAAACGGCTTCTTATATACTTAAAGTCGCAAATAAAGCCCCACAGTTATTTGAAAGTTCTGAACCAGAGATAAAAAGGCAACTTTTGAAATTAACACTTCAGAACTGCGAACTAAAAGACGCAACTCTATGCCCCACAATAAGAAGACCCTTCAGCATATTCGCCGAAGGGTCTTCTCGTCAGAATTGGCTCCCCCTCGTGGACTCGAACCACGGACCTGGTGGTTACACTTGACCCGAAATTACTTTCGGAAGCGGACTATATCTTTGCCACGGCTTGCGCCAGAGGCAGCAGGTACATAGTCTCTGAACCTTCCTCGCATTTCTGCGAGGCTCGGCTGCTGATTACCCTTGCTTGCGCATTAGGGCTTCCAGCAATTCTCCTGCAGTTTCAACTACGGTTTCCCGTAGAAGCTGCGCTTAATCGCCCGCCTATGGCGGGACTCGCACAGCCACTCGCTCTACCTACTGAGCTAAGGGGGAATAGATCTATAAAGAACAAAACAAATATAAACTTACTAGCCTTCCCTATCTTTCCACCTACGGCGGGAAGGGGGAATAAGTGTTGTTTATTCTATATTAAAAGAACGGTAAAATCAAGCGCTAAATAATGCCAGACTCAAGGGCTTTGGTTTCAGTATCAATCTCAATAATCTGCCTTTCTATCTCTTTCATCCGCCTGCCATACTCTTTGGCGGTTTCTTCATCGCGATAAAGCTTAGGATTTGATAAAGCGCGCGCCTTTGCATAGCTTTCCAGCTGCAAAGCTTCTTTTTTCTTTTGCAGTTTATCTATTTTCTCACGGATAGACGCATTATGCGCCTTACGCTTCTTCTCTTCTTCTTTTCGCTTCTTCTCATCTTCCTTAGCTTTTTCCTTTAAGAACTCAGCGGATGATTTATCATGCACAACTTTTACTTTCTTTACATCAATCATTACTTCTTTCTGATCTTTTTTCTCAAAATAATAATCAAAATTCCCGGGAAACTTTCTTACTCTTCCCTCTTTAACCTCAAAAACAACATTTGCTACGGAACGCACAAAATAAATATCATGACTGATAAATACGAGCGTCCCTTCATAATTCTGCAAAGCCCTTACCAATGCCTCAACAGCATCCACATCAAGATGCGTTGTCGGCTCATCAAGCAAAAGTAAATTCGGCGGGTCAATTAGGAGCTTTGCCAAAATAAGGCGGCTCTTCTCTCCACCTGATAAAACTTTTACTTTCTTATCAGCATCATCTCCGGTAAATAAAAAAGCTCCGAGAATTGTGCGGATAGTTTCCTCTGACATAAAGCCCGGAGCTGCAGTATAAGCCTCCCGTAAAACAGTATTCTCCGGATTTAGCACATCCATACGTGTCTGAGAAAAATACCCTGCCTCTACATTATGCCCTACAGTTCTAACTCCAGAATCAATATCAATCACACCGGCTAAAATCTTTAAAAGAGTTGATTTCCCGGCGCCATTTTCTCCGGCTAAAACTGCTTTCTCGCCTTGGAAAATTTCAAAATTAAAATCCTTATAAACCTGAATTTCCCCGTATGACTTTGAAATATTTTCTAAAGTCATAACACGATGCCCGCTTCTTTTTGCCTGCGGGAAATGAAAGCTATTAATACTCTCACGCGTATCAGGAGGCAAAACAATTTCTTCTTCCTCCATTCTCTCAAGGACTCTTCGTTTTGCGCGCACTGACGCAGCCTTATTCGGCTGGGCGTGAAAACGCTCTACAAACCTCTCTAGCTGCTTACGCTTTTTTTCCTGTTCTTTAAATTGTTTCTCAAGATGAGTTTTCCTCTCGGATTTAATCCGTTCGTATTGTTCATAATTTCCGTGGACCTTGGCAACTGAGCCGTTTTCAAGAATAAATGTATAATTAGTTACGTCCGTTAAGAAAGCCCGGTCGTGCGAAATCATAATAAATGTTCCTTCAAAACCCGCAAGATAATCCTTAAGCCATAAAGCAGCATTTAAATCCAGATAATTTGTAGGCTCATCAAGAAGTAAAAGGTCATAGTGATAAGTTAAAAGTTTCCCCAAGAGAGCGCGCATCTGCCAGCCTCCGCTCATCTGAGAAATCTGACGGTTGAAGTCTTTTTCTTTAAAACCTAAACCCGCAAGGATTTTTTCCGCTTTATGCTCAAGCTCAAAAAAGCCAAGATTTTCTAATTTATGCATAACCTCGCCATAATGCTTTGAGCCGGCATCATTATTCTCTTCAAGCCTTTCTTTTTCTTTTTTTAGCTCCAGAATCCTTTCGTCGCCTTCAGTTAGCTCAGCTAAAACCGTACGGTCTGATTTAAAACTGGATTCCTGTGCAAGGTGCCCAATATGAATATTTTTATTAACCCTTACCTCTCCGGAAGAAGGCTCCATCTCCCCCAACAGCAAAGAAAAAAGCGTACTTTTTCCTGCTCCATTTGGCCCAATAAGGCCAATCTTCTCTCCGGCATTAATGGTCAGAGAAATATTCTCAAATAATGTTTTCTTACCGTAATTTTTTGAAAGATTTGATATAGTAATCATGGATTAAAGAACCCGGCGAGCCTCTAAGGATTTGGACAAAGTAGAAGAATCCGCGTATTCTAAATTTGAACCGACTGGAAGGCCTAAACCAATACGCGTTAAATTCACACCTAACGGCTTTATAAGTTTGGTAAGATAAATTGCGGTAGTTTCGCCTTCCGTATCCGCATCTGTGGCTATTATAACTTCTTTTATATTATTCTCCTGAATTCTTTGGATTAAACCCTCAATCTTTAAATCACTCGGGCCCCTGCCCTCTAAAGGAGAAATAGCGCCTAATAAAACATGGTAAACGCCATGGAAACTCCCTGCTTTTTCTATGGCAGTGACATCGGTGGGCTTTTCAACAATACAAATTAAATCTTTCTGGCGGCGCACATCCTGGCAAATCTTGCACAAGTCTTCTTCGCTAAGGTTATTGCAGACTTTACAAAACCTTACATTCTCTTTTACTTTAGTTATCGCCTCAGACAAAGATTTAATTTCATCCCGAGGAGCGCCTAATACATAGCTAACAATTCTTTCAGCGCTTCTTCTGCCTACTCCGGGGAATTTAGTCAGGCAATCAATCAATTTCTCTATGGAATCGGTGTAAGACATTTTTATTCATCCTTATTAATTACTCTGCCGTTAAATAAATCCAAAGCGGAACGCAAAAAAGGATGATTTTCATCATTTTCTTTGTGTTTCTGCTCTTCTGACAAAATAAAATCAGTTCTTAAGTTTACGCTAAATATGTCAAATAAGCTTTTTTCAACAAGCGCCCTGTTATCCTTTCTTTCCAATGCTTCTTTATGTAAAGAAAAATTCTTCGGGAATGAAACCACCAAAATATTTCCGTTAAGCTTAAAAGGTTGGCCTTCGTTTAAATAAGACGCTACCGATATCTTTATCTTTCCAAGGCTGTCAATAAGGCTATTCCAGGCATCCTTGACATTATCTATAGTTATTGAATGTGTTGGTTCAGGGGGCTTAATCGGAGGAATTATTTTCTTAACTTCTACTTTGGCTGGAGTTACTCTCGCAGCCGGAGGCGGCGTTTGTTTCGGTAAAACTTTTTCCGGTTGAACTTGCCTAGCGTCAACCGATGAGCCTTTTTTCTCATTTGCCAGCCTAACCAGAGTAATCTCTAAAGGGATACGCAAAGATTCCAACTTTTTAGTCATCTCTTGTGTTGATACAAGAATATTAAACGCACTAAAGATCTCCTCAAGCGTAAATGCATTGCTTTGCTTAAGCAATCTCTCGCAGGTTTCCTGAGGTAAATCAATTAATTTGGAATCTCCCTTTGTAACCTTTGCAATCATAAGATTGCGGAAATGTTCAATTAAGTTCACAAGAAACACACCGACATCTTTCCCATCATCAATTAATTTATTAAGCAGCGCTAAAGCTGAAAGCGCATCTTTTTGAATTATTTTATCGGTTATCTCAAGCAAAGCTTCCTGCTCAACAATCCCAAGCATAGAAATTACATCCTTAAGCGAAACCTTATCCTTGGTAAAAGAAACTAACTGATCCAAAATTGACTCAGCATCCCTTAAAGACCCGTCGCTGCTTTTTGCGATGGCAAACAAAACTTCCTTTTCTACAGATAGCTTCTCCTGCGCAACAATCTTTCCCAATTGTTCAACCATTTCTAACGCTGGGATTCGCCTGAAATCAAGGCGATGGCAACGTGATAATATCGTAGGAATTACTTTTTGCGGATGAGTAGTTGCAAAAATAAATTTTACATATGGAGGCGGCTCCTCCAATGTTTTAAGAAGGGCATTAAAAGCCGAATCGGAAAGCATATGCACTTCATCTATGATATAAATCTTGAATCTTCCCTGGCTGGGAGCAAACTTTACGCTTTCTCTCAAATCCCTGATATTATCAACACTGTTATTGGAAGCTCCGTCAATTTCAATAACATCAAAGGAGCGCCCTTGGGAGATCTCCAAACACGATGAACACTTCTGACAGGGTTTTTCTGAAGGGCCTTCTTTACAATTAAGCGCTTTTGCAAGAATCCTTGCGCAAGAAGTTTTACCTACGCCCCTTGGGCCGGAAAATAGATAGGCGTGCGCAACGCGATTGTTGGCAATCGCACTTTTAAGCGTAGTTACGATATGGTTCTGGCCGACGATATCATCAAAATTCTGCGGCCGCCATTTTAATGCATAAACTGTGTAGGACATAATAAGAGTAGCCTCTTTCTATTACATGCTTAAGGGCGAAAAAGAACGGAGAGGCTGGGATTTGAACCCAGGGACCCAGTTTCCCAGGTCAACTCATTAGCAGTGAGTTGCATTCGGCCACTCTGCCACCTCTCCAAAAAACTAACTCTGTTTGATTTTACGTTTCTTTTTAAAAAAATCGCTTAATAAACTACCGCATTCTTCGGCTAATATTCCGCTTTTAACTTTAATCCGATGATTTAATTTTTTATGGTTTACAATGTTTATAACCGAGCCGCAAGCACCGGTTTTAGGGTCTTTTGCGCCAAAATAAAGCGACTTTACGCGCGAAAGAACTAACGCACCTGCACACATACTGCATGGTTCAATTGTAACATAGAGACTAGACTCGTTCAACCACTTTGTCCCCAGAGAATTTGCCGCTGAAGTTAAAGCAATCATCTCAGCGTGTGCGGTAGGGTCTTTAAGGCGCTCAATCTGGTTATAGCCGCGGGCAATAATCTTACCATTGTGGACAACTACAGCGCCGACTGGAACTTCGTCTTCCTCAAATGCTTTTCTAGCCTCTTTTAAGGCTTCAGACATGTAAAACTGATCTATCTTCAACATTAATCTTTAGCTTTAGATAATGCGCCCAGCAGGAATCGAACCTGCAACAACCAGCTCCGTAGGCTGATGCTCTATCCAATTGAGCTATGGGCGCGAATTTAACTTATTATTTATAACAGAAATTGACCTAAAAGGCAAATGAATTCTCTTGTTTAAAGGCGGGAAAAGCGCAGAATCTCATATTGGGAAAACCTCATTTCTTTTCCAGAAAACTCTTTATTTTAGAGACTAATTCCATAGAATCATAAGGTTTTGCAATAAAATCATCCATACCGGCAACGCGGCATTTTTGCTCAATATCTTTAATTCCCGCGGCAGTAATCGCTATAATAGGTATATTTTTAGTTGAATCTTCCGATTTAAGACGCTTACTAACTTCAAAACCATCTATTTTAGGTATGATTAAATCCAATAAAATCAAATCCGGCTTTTCTTCAGCTGCTTTTTTTAACCCTTCTTCACCATCCATAGCAAATACAACCTTAAAACCGTTTGCCTTAAGCCTGACGGAAACCATCGTAATCTGGTCCATTTCATCCTCAATGAGAAGTATTTTTTTACTCATTTAAACCTCCCCTCCTAAAATTTCGAGTTATACTTTGGAAGGCTAAAAGTAAACTTGGAACCTTTCCCATGCTCGCTTTCTGCCCAAATCTTTCCATTATGCATCTCAATAAGGCCTTTGGCTATAGAAAGCCCAAGGCCTGTCCCCTTAGTTCCCTCGCCAGTTGAACGTTCAAACTGTTGGAATTTACTAAACACCTTTAGCAAATCATCATTGATTATTCCCTGCCCGCTGTCAATGACACTAAACTCAACAACACCCTCCTTTTCTTCAATATTTACTTCAATAAATCCTTTCTGTGTAAATTTTAGGGCATTACCAATAAGATTAATTACTACTTGCGTTATCCTACCAGCATCAGCATAAACTATTAACTCTTTTTTGGGGAAATTTGTTCGAAGCTCAAGGTTTTTATCTATTAAATTAAGTTTAAACGAACTGACAACCCGTTCAACTAACGCACAAATATTGACTAACTCCTTCCTTAATACAATTTTACCGGATTCAATCTTAGCAATATCCAAAAGATTATCAATAATACGCGCAAGCCGGTCAATATTGCTATTTGCGGTTTCAAGAATCTCTTCCTGCTCTTTATTTATTTTACCCGGTATTCCGTCGGAAACAAGGCTTATTCCCTCTTTAATTATGGAAAGCGGAGTACGCAGCTCATGCGAAACAACAGAAATAAAGTCAGTCTTTAACTGATCAACTTTTTTAAGCTCTGCTTCAAGCTGAACATTACGCCTCTTTAATTCTTCAAATTCTTCTCTTTCTGCTTGCGTCACGAAAAGAAGCCTCCAATTACTTATTCTGGCCTTTATATTTATCCGCTATGTTAAGCGCAATATTAATATTATCTATTTCTTTTTTCAAATCACCTGTCTTTACCATAAATCCGGAAGCATTAAACTTATCTGCGATTTTAAATCTTTCATCATTTGAAAATGCCGTAAGCATAAAAACAGGAAGGTTTTTATCCTGTTTTCTAATCCTCTTTAATACTGAAAGCCCGTCAAGATTTGGCATCATGATATCAAGCAAAACTGCGTCAGGATGGTCTTTTGCAACCCTATCAAGCGCCTGCGCACCGTCATAAGCAGTGATAACCTCAAAGTTCTCCGACTCAAGGCGAAGCTTAACTATGTCAACAAAATCTCTTTCATCATCAACCACAAGAATTTTCTTTTTCTCCATATATTCCTCCTTAAGCAGCACTATTTCTCAAATCTTCCCAAAACTTTATCTAATTTTTCCTCTAGAATCTTAACGCTTATTGGCTTCTCAATAAAACTTTCATCATACAAGCCTGCTGATATTACTTTCGCTTCTTCTGTTGTGATTGCGCTTAGCATGATAACCGGTATAGAAATAGTATCTTCATCTTTTTTTAACAAATCCAAGACTTTATAACCATTTATATGAGGCATAAGTATATCAAGCAAGATAACATCCGGCTTAAATTTCTTTGCGGTTTCAAGCCCATGCGAAGAGTTATTCTCAATCTTAATTTCATATTTGCCTGTCAATTCAAGATTAAGCTTTAAGATTTCTGTAAAATCTACTTCGTCATCAATAATCAAAACCTTCTTCTTTACCATGACCCCCTCCCCTCCAATCCTTACTGCATTAATTGCCCCTATTTATTCCCTTCTTCAATAACAGGCAAAATAACAATCACCTTGGTTCCTTTGCCTTCATGGCTCTCCATATAAATATCCCCCCGGTGATTTTCCATTATGGTCCTTGAAATACTAAGGCCTAAACCAGCGCCCTCTCCGGGAGGCTTGGTAGTAAAAAAAGGGTCAAATACTTTATCCAATATGTGTTTTGGAATGCCTTGCCCTGAATCTATTACTTCAATAACTACTGCCTGACTCGTAGGATTCAAAAATCTTTCATCTTGATACCCGATTATGCTTTTTAATTCAGGAAAGCTTTTATTATAAATATTAATGGTTATACTTCCTCCTTGCGGCATTGCCTGAAGGGCGTTAATAATAATATTCACAAAAACCTGTTCAATCTGATTGCGATCTACTCTAACCTGATTTTTAACAGCTGTAAAATTTTTAACAATCTTTACATTCTTTAGCGCCATTTGCTTTGAAACAAAACCTATTGACTCCTCAACAATCTCCGGCAACTGGAAGAACTTAAACTCAAGCCTTGATGGCCTTGAAAAATCCAATAAACCTTTTACTATTCCGTCTGCTCTTCCTACAGCCTCTTTTATCATACCCAAAACTTCACGTTGCTCCGGCTTAGTAAATAATTTTTTACGTTCAAGAAAATTCACCCCTTGCAATATTATAGCTAAAGGATTTTTAATTTCATGCGCTACCCCTCCCGCAAGAGTCCCTACCACGTGCATCTTCTCTGCCTGTATAAGCTGAGACTGGGCTTCTTTCAATTTAGAATAGGCTTTTTTCAATTCATCTACGGCTCGCTTGCGGTCATCCTCCACATTGCATTGTTGAATAATAAAAGCGGTGGTTGTGCTAAGGCTATCTAGTATCGCATCTTCAGGAGGCAATATTTTATGTTTGGCAAAAAGAGCAAGCACCCCTAATATCTCCCCATCAGGGACACGTAATTGATAACCCACAAAAGACACCAGCCCTAATTCACGTGCCCATTCATGATTATGCACACGAGAATCATTTACTACATCATTTGTAATAAACTTATGGTCCTCACCTGAGGCTACGCGGCCAATTTTATAACATCCAAACGGTACACGGCCGTGGTCTTTACCGTCTATATGCGTGTACCTGCCGGAACTTGCCATTAAATGCAGGCACTTCTCCCGGAAACGACAAACATGCGGGCCTTCCTTAATTTTCGCATGAACACAACCTTGCTCACATTTATCTCCCGGACGAATCAACCAAATTCTGCAGAAATCGGCATTAAAAATACGCACAATACTATCAGTAATGATTTTAAGTTTAATGGCAAGTTCTCCCGGGGCGATAAGAGATTGGCGAAGCGCATTAACTTCCTCCTGCCATTTTAGCATCCCTTCGCGCTCAGCCTCCATTAATTTACGCTCAGTGATATCTTCTCCGATGCTACTTATGCCTAAAATCTTGCCATTCGGGTCACGTAAGAGCGAATTATTCCAAAGCACCAAACGCTGCCCTTGATCGCGGGTTTGAATATAAACCTCATAATGCAAAGGCAAAGGATCCTCTCCTGATAACACTTTACTAAACACTGATTTGACTCTTTCACGCGATTCAACGGGGAGAAAAACATCAAACCCGTTACGGCCGAATATCTCTTCTTTCTTCCATCCGGAGAGTTTCAAAAAAGCATCATTGCAAAAAATAACCCTGCCTTCAACATCAAGCTGCACGGCAGACAGGTTAAGATTTTCTAGGGTATCCCTAAACCTTCTCTCTGATTCCTTTAGCTTAGCTTCAAATTGTCTATTTAGCGTAATATCCCGGAAGAAGCCAACAAGATACTTCTTCCCGGAAATTACTACTGGGGAAGAATTAATATCAGCATAAAAAATACTGCCGTCTTTCCTTTTAACCGGGATATCTTTGGCAAGAATACTTTCTCCTCTCGCCTGCTTTTCAAATTCCTGGATGACAAAAGGCAAATCGCTTTCCGGATGAATATCATTAACGCCCAAAGCCTTAATTTCCTCAAGGCTATAACCGAGCATCTGGAGAAATACCTTATTGCACATATAGAATTTCTTACTTTCTATTTCTACCAGGATAATCCCATCTGTCGCATTATCAAAAATAGTCCGGAACTTTTCTTCGGAAGCTTTCACTTCCTGCTCTGTTTTTTTCCGCTCGGCAATATCTACATTAACTTCCGCAACCAACCACTCCCCGTTTTCTGCCTGAAAAGGGATAGTAGTTACCTGAATCGGCCTATTATTCTCTTTAATAAGGACTTCTTCTGCAATAACAGTACTTTTCGTTTCAAGCGCTTTTCTTATTCCGCAATGTTCACAAACTTGGTTTCTATCAACAAAATACTCGTAACATTTCTTGTTCTTAAAATCGCCGTAAACCTTAGCCCATTCCGGGTCTATATAACGGATATTATAATTAGAATCAATTATATCAAGGCCGGTTTTAGTAACCCCTAAGATAAACTCAATTTGTTTTAATAAAATATTACTGTTGTTTTCATTATCCATTTTCATAACTAAAGAATCTTGGCGTCTTTTACTACAAGCAGCTCTGCTATTTTGGCAAGAATAAATTCGGGGTCAAAAGGCTTAGGGATATAGAGATCTGCGCCAACTTCTTTTCCAATTTTTATATCTTTTTCCTCCGCTCGCGCGGTAAGCATGACAATCGGGATATTTTTATACTTTTCATCAAACTTCAAGAACCTACAGACCTTATATCCATCTAATTTTGGAAGCATAAGATCTAAAATAATTAAATCCGGATTTTCTTTTTTTGCTTTATCAAGCGCTTCCTGTCCGTCGGAAGCAGTAATAACTTCGTAACCCTTAGACTCAAGCACATCTTTAATCATAGCTAAAATAGTAGCACTATCTTCAGTAACAAGTATTTTCTTTGGCACTTCTTACTCCTTTAATACACGCCTAATTTCTTTTACCAATTCTTTTCCTTCGTAAGGCTTGGTAATATAGCCTTCGGCAAGAAGCTTTTTCCCTTTTTCAACATCAACTTCTTGTGCTGCTGTAGTAACAAAAATTATCGGGATACTCTTTATCTCAGGGTCATCTTTTGCAATTCGGCATACTTCAAAACCATCTATTCCCGGCATGCGCACATCCAGAAGGACTAAATCTGGCTTAAGATCTTTCATCTGTTTTAACCCATCTTCTCCATTATAAGCTGCTAAAACTTCATAGTTTGCAGCTTCAATCCTCTCTTTAAGTAAAGCCACTGTCGTCTGGCTATCTTCAATCAATAAAATTCTTTTTGCCATAGATACCCCTCCCTAACCTTTAGTTAATCCGATAATCTCATCAGCAATTTCATTTAAAGGAATTACTTTATCAATACAACCGCTCTCTATGGCAAGTTCATTCATCCCAAATATTACAGAAGAAGCTTCATTTTGCGCAATCGTAATCCCTCCTGCATTCTTTATTGACTTAATACCTTCAACTCCATCATTTCCCATACCGGTCATAATTATTCCAATTGCATTTTCCCCAAAAGATTTGGCAACAGAATTCATCATTACATCAATAGAAGGTACATGAATAAGTTTACGGGTAGTATCTTCTTTCAAGCTTATCCTTGAATATGCATCAATAAGAATGTTGAATCCATCCGGTGCAAAGAAAACCATCCCGCTTTTTAGAACATCCCCTGCCTGTGCAACCTTAATCTCAAGATGAGTTAAATCCTTTAACCACTCAACTAAACCATTAATAAATCCAGCTGAAATATGCTGGACAATAATTAAACCAAAAGGCAAATCATGTGGAAGCTTTGATAATAGAACTTGCAATGCTTGCGGCCCTCCAGTAGAAACACCAACTGCAACTACTTTCGTAATGTTTTCTTTCTTGGGGATAGACGTTCTCACAATTGGCCTAATTTTCATTCTTCGTAAAGGCTTAACCCGCGAAGCAATCTTTACTTTACTAATCAAGTCATGAGAAATCTTTTCGATATCAGAAGAAATCGCTACAAAATCCATCGCTCCGATACTTAGAGCCTTTACAACGACATCAACATCCATGCTACTTACAACAATTATTGGAATCGGATTATCCTCCATAATCTTTTCAACAGCTTCAAGCCCAGACATAACAGGCATTTTTAAGTCCATAGTTATAACATCGGGCTTTAAAAATGCTGCTTTTTTCACTCCTTCATCCCCATTAGCAGCTAGACCAACAACCTCAATCTCAATATCACTTGATAAAATTGCCTTTAATGCCTCTCTAATAAGCGGAGAATCATCCACAATTAGAACTTTAATCTTTCTTTCAACCTTATCATTAATAAACATTAGCCTATCAACCTTTCTAGTGTTTCCAACAATCCTTCGGAAGTAAAATCACTTTTTAAGATATACGCCTCAGCACCTGCTTCTAAACCACGCCTCTTATCAGCATCGCTTTCTCTTGTTGTAACAATTACAACTGGCACATCCTTATAGATATTATCCTTTTTAAGCCTTGAGGTCAATTCAAACCCATCCATCTTTGGCATTAAAACATCAGTAATTACAAGATCAAATTTCTCCTGTGAAGCACGATCAAGTGCCTCTTTCCCATCACGAGCGATTACTACAGAATACCCTACGGACTCAAGGATATTCTTCTCAAGCATAGCTGTGCTTAAAACATCCTCAGCCAAAAGAATTGTTTTCTTTTTTTTGCCTTTTAGCTCTGGCTGCGAGACGCTAACCGGCCTTCTTACGATGACTCCTTCGGAAGATTCAATAATTGACGGGATATCTAAAATAAGGATTACCTCGCCATTTCCCAAAATAGTTGCTCCAGAAATATTCTTCACTTTCTTCAAAGGCTCTCCTAAAGATTTAGTAACGATATCTAACCTACCTAATAGCTCGTCTACTAAAATCCCGATTCTTTTTTCAACTGACTGCACAACGACAACAGAGAAAAACCTTTTCTCAAAAATCCCTCTTTTACAAAGCCCGAATAAATCGCACAGCCTGACAAGTGGCAAAATATGCCCTCGCACAGTTATCGCTTCTTTAGTTTCAACTGTCTTAACATCCTCAACGTTTACCCTGATAGTTTCTACTACTGTATCAATAGGGATAGCAAAGGTATCTGTCCCTGCAGCGACAAGTAAACTTTCTGTAACTGCTAAAGTCAAAGGAAATTTCATGGTGAACTTAGCGCCTATCCCAATTTGAGAATTAACTTCGACTGTGCCTTTTAACTTAACCACTCTTTCTCTTACAACATCTAATCCAACACCTCTTCCGGAAATATCAGTAACTACTTTTTGCGTACTAAAACCGGGAGTAAAAATAAGCTGCATCGCCTGTTCGTCAGCCAATTCTTTAATCTTTTCACTTGCTACCAAACCCCTTGCTACTGCTTGTTCTTTTACTTTATTTATATCTATGCCATTCCCGTCATCAGAAACCGAAATCACAATTTGCGAACCTTCCTGACAAGCAGACAAAATAATCTTCCCCTCTCTTGGTTTATTTTTAGAAAGGCGCTCCTCTGGCGATTCAATTCCATGGTCAACTGAATTCCTCAAAAGATGCATGATAGGATCCTTTAACTCATCAATTATTGTTTTGTCTAACTGCGCCTCTTCTCCACGCAACTCAAAATTGATCTCTTTGCCTTTAGTTTGAGCCAAATCCCTCATTGAACGGGGAAAGGTATTAAATAAAGTTGATACTGGCAGCATCCTGACATTCATAACTTCATCTTGTATTTCCCCGGTAAGAAAACTTATCAAACCATCTACTGAACGTAAATCACTAACTAAATTACTAAGCGCTTCGTCATTAATCCCCTCTAAATCAGCTTTGTCGCTTAAATTTTTAACAACATCATCAAGCCTTATTTTGGAAATCAAAAGCTCTCCTGATAAATTCATTAACTTATCCAATTTTGCCTTATCAACACGCAAACTGCCTTCAATTGCCGCAGCTACATCATTACTAATAGTTGATTTAGCTACCTTTGGTTCTTCAGTTAAAACAGGGGCTGCTATAATTTCTTCGTGGATGATACCATCTTTAGATTTATGTGTTTTTTTCTCATGTTTTTCAGAGAATTCTTCTTTTACTTGCCTACATAATTCTTCCGCAAAAGGCCTTTCAATCCCTTTTTCTTCCCATGTAACTTTATCTTCTAAAAAGCCTTCAATTGCGTCTAAACATTTAAGAAGAATATCAATATGCTTCTTTTCTAACTTAATTTCTTTATTAAGCGCTTTTTCTAAGCCACTCTCCATTTCATGGCCAAGGTCTGCAATACGCTTATACCCCATCATGGTTGCAGAGCCTTTAATTGTATGCGCTTCCCTCATCATACTATTAAGCAGCTCATGGTTTTGAGGTGCTTTCTCAAGCTTTAACAAACCCAAGCTTAAGGCTTGAAGATGCTCCCTTGTCTCTACCTTGAATCCTTCAATAAATTTTGACTTATCAAATACCATTTTTAGTTCTTTAAAAAATTATTCAATTTTGAATTTGCCGGAAACATTCTTTAAATCCTGGGCTAAACCTGTAAGCTGCTTAACTGCAACCTGTGATTGTTGAGAACTTTGAGCGATCTGTTTCATTGCTTCATCAATATTGCTCATAGCATCAGCAATCTGCTTTGAACCAGCTACCTGCTGTGTCGTACCCATTGATATTTCTTTAGCTCTCTCCGCAGATTCCTGCGACAACTTTGTTTCTTCATCAACACTTGTCACGCTTGTTTCCATAGACATAATTACATTAGACATCTCATGTTGGATTATTTCAATAAGAGCTGTAATATCTTTGGTTGACTTTGCAGTTGAATCAGCAAGTTTTCTAATTTCATCAGCGACAACTGTAAAGCCTTTACCTTCTTCCCCTGCACGAGCAGCTTCAATCGCAGCATTAACTGCCAAAAGATTTGTCTGATCAGCAACATCATCTATAACTTCTGTAATTTTGCCAATCTTTTGAGATTTTTCACTTAAGGAAGCAATTATCTGGCCAGTTTTACCAATAGCTTCTTTAATCTTAGCCATTCCTATCATGGCATGAGCAGCTACTTCTGAAACTCTTTTGATGTTCTCGCCTACCTGCTCGGCACTCTTAGATAATTCTTTTGAAGCTGATGTAGTTTCAGATACAGCGGCAGATTGTTCCCTGGCACCTGCTGCCTGCTGCTGGCTTGCAGCAAGGATTTCGCTAGAAGCGGAGGTAATCTGGTTTGCTGCATCCCTGATCTTTGACATAATTTCTTTAAGATTTAACTGCATAGTATTAAAACTAGCTGCTAACTGGCCAATCTCGTCTTTGTTATCTATAGAAATTTCACTAGTTAAATCTCCTCCAGAAATCGTATTAGCAACACCAGCTAACTTTTTAATTGGGTTAGCAATATTATTGGAAACAGTTAATGCGAAAATTATAACTAAGATAACTGTAATCAACATAATAAGCAATATAATTCCACCAAGTTGTGCAGCCGGAGCAAAAGCCTCTTTGGCATCCATCTCTGAAACAACAACCCAACCCAAATAATCAAATGCCTTGTTAAGCTGCTCACCGGAAACTGAACCCAACACAAGGCTTTTCCTGTAATCTTGATACACTCCAGCATTATCTTTCTTATTTGTAAAAAAGAACCTTACAGGCTCTGAATCTACCTTTTGACTCAAAGATAAATCTTTATAAAAACGAGAATCCGTAATCATTACTCCATCCTTATTAACTAAATAATTTTCTCCGGTTTCTCCTAACCCCATTCTATTGGCAAGAATTTCATTAAGGACTTGTAAGTTTATGCGTTCGGCAAACACTCCAACGAACTCACCAGTTTTTAAATCCTTAACTGCCATAGAAGCAACAAAACCTATCTTTCCAGTAGTTTTAGATTGATAAACATCTTTAATAAAAAAATCTTTTTGCAGAGCACCAGTAAAATATGGATCCTGAGATTTATCTATCCCCATCTCTTTTTCCTCAGTGCTCGCTATAACTTTACCACGATTATCCATAATGATAAATTCCTGCACTAAAGGATTAATTTTAATTCTTTCTTCAACATAATCATTTAACTCTTTAATTGCTTGAGGCGAACTAATAGTTTTATTATTGATATTTCTCAACCCATCTATAATTGTTTTAGCGTGTCCGTACACTGCCAATGCTCTTTTTGCGCCTATTAGATACTGCACAACAGCTTGTTCCTTACCATTGGAGATGGCATCAAAGTCCTGTGTAATCTGTTTGGTTAACGTAGCCTTGCTAAACATATAAGCAACAGCCCCCAGAATGACTACAGGGACAAGCGCAATTACTAAAAACATTACGACTAATTTTGACTTAATACTACCTAATAAAATGCTTTTCATATCCCCTCTCCTTTTGCTAACCTAACCACTTCTTCGCAATTTAAAATCCTCTCTAAATCTAAGATTATAAAAATTTCTCCTTCAATTTGAACTTGCCCTTTTGTATAAAGTGCTAACTTTTGACTAAGGGTAGCTAATGGTGGCTGTATTAAATCAACGTCAATATCCATAGCGCCTCTTATTTTATCTACGATGAAACCTATATTTGAGCCAGTTACATCAGTTATTATTCCTCTTATTTCTTTTGACTTCCCACCCGAGCTAAGCCCCAAAAAATATCTAATATCACAAAGAGAGACCACTTCGCCGCGCAAATTAATTACTCCTGAAATAAATTCGGGAGTATTAGGAACTCTTGTGATTTTATTAATCTTAGCCACTTCTTTTGCCGATCGGATATCAACACAATAATTTTCTTCACTTAAACAAAAAGACAAAACGCGTATAGCCTTTTTCTTAATTGCCTCTTCTTCAAATTGAATATCGTCAACTTCAAGAATGATTTTATCTTTTTCTTCAGGCATTTTTCTTCCTTACTTCTACTCTCTCGTGGACATTTTTAATCCCAGTCTCATCATCTACACTTAAAATCTTCTCAAAGTCAATAAGCAAAATAAGCCTGTTTCCTATTTTTATAACACCTGTTAAATATGAAGCGTCTTTTAAGAACTTATCTGGAGGCGTAATTGCTCCATGTTCAATATTGGCAACATTTAAAACTTCATCAACAAGGACACCAATTAAATGTTCTTTGATTTGCGTAATAATAATCCTGTTTTCTTTTTTGGAATTTTCTGATTTAAGGCTGAATTTTTTTCGTAGGTTTAATAAAGGTATGACTTTACCGCGTAGGCTGATTACCCCTTCAACAAAATCTGCAGAATCAGGGATTGTAACAATTTCTTTCATCCTGATAACGTGGCGCACTTGCTTAATATCCACGCCATATTCTTTATCTGCGATTTTAAATATGGCTATGTCCATGGGCCCATTTTCAGTCTTTCAATATTGTCACGGCAGACATTCATCAATGTCGCTGTGTCAAATCCTCCACTGTATGGGATTATATCAGAATATAAATTGTTTGACAACAATTTTAAGGTGTTTCTATAACCCCTAATTGCATCTTCAAAACGATTTTCGTTTTTGTAAACATTTGCGAGATAAAAATTTGCGAGAGTAAAATTTTTATCTAAATAAAGAGATTTCTTTAGGCTCTCTTTTGCTTTCTCCCCCTCCTGCTCCTCTATATATATACAACCCAAGAGATAATGCGCTGGAGCAAACATAGGATTAATTCTTAAAATTGCGGAAATCTTATCTTTTGCTTCATTAAACCTTCCCTGGTTGACATAAATTTGAGAAGCCATAAAAAGAGGGTCAACTGCAAGTTTGTCAATCATATGAGCTTCTTCCAAAAGCAATAGTGCCTGGTCATATTTTTTTAATAAAAGATTCTTATTCGCTTGAATCAAGATATCTTCAATCTTTTTCGGTGCTGGATGGACCTTACTTGCCTCTGTTTCAATCAATGCTAAAATCTGCTTTCTCGAGATTTCTTCTAAGATTTCCTCTATTCTAGGCTTAGATATAGTTGTCCTAACTGGTTCAATCTCTTTGACTTTACCTTCTGCTATCTTCCTATAATAGATAGCTTCGTCAGAATAAATCATCTTAAACTTATTCTGCATGAAATGCAGATTTTCTGAATAGCCTATGAAAACAAAACCATCATCAAGCAAACTTGAATAAAATTTCTCCATAATTTTTAAGGTGGTCTCTAACTCAAAGTATATCACCACATTACGGCAAAATATCACATCAAAACCAACAGGATATTCTGAGTCCATCAAATTATGAAAACTAAAAGAAACCAATGATTTTATCGTATCTCGTATCTCATATCTGGTTGTTCGTTCGGAAGCTGATAAAACAGTAAAGTACTTTTCTAAATATTCTGGACTTACAAACTTTACCGCATTTCTTTCATACACCCCTTTTCTTGCTTTCTCTAGCACCTCGCTTGAAACATCAGTTGCAATAATCTGAATTTCCCAATTCTCCAAATCAGGGATAGCCTCTCTAACAATAATTGCAATAGTATACGGCTCTTCTCCCGTAGAACAACCGGCACTCCAGATACGTAATACTTTTTTTTCTTTCTGCTCTTGCCCTGAAGAAAATCTTAATTTTCGTTCAATAATTTCTGGCAAGATTCTTTCTTTTAAAGCTTTAAATTGCGCTTCATTCCTAAAAAAATAAGTGTGATTAATTGTCAATAAGTTTAATAATTCTCTAAGCTCATCCTCTTTTTTGCTTGATGTAGTTAAATAAGAATAATAATTTACTGGGGAGTCAATTCCGCAAGCAACCATCCTTAAAGCTATCTTATCTTCAAGTTCACCTAAATCATGGTCTTTAAAATAAAGGCCGGTTCTATCAGTAATAGAATTTTTAATCCTGTGTTTTAACTCATCAGGAATTAGTATTTTTCCCGTCCTATCTTTCATGCTTTATTGAGATGATTAATTTGAAGAAATAAAAAATTGATTTAATTCAATTCCTGTCCAGTCTTGAAAACGGGGGGCTTTAAGCCAAAACTTTAACTCTGCAGGAACCGCGACAATTTGATAGATAGTTTCTTTTGGGAGAGTGGCGCCTCCATCTTTAACCGAGACATCAAACACCTGCATCATCTTCTTAGCGCTGAAATTCCCACGGTATTTTTCTGCCAAAGCTAAAAGATTCCTGCGCCTTCTAACCGTTAAGTCATCGGTATCATAAATCGGCTCAACTATTCCCCAGGAACTATCCACAAAATGATTGGTTGAAACTAATAATCCCGGCCGGTCAGGTTCTCTTCTTCTTACATCAAAAGGAGGCCATTCATAAGAATATGCTTTAGTTTTATCTGCTACATTTGCAATGAGCGAACAATTTGAGCGGTTAGTATTTATGGAATCTTCCAGATTATCAAGAGTTGAGCAATTAAACAAAAACCCGAGTTCCTGAATAAAAGTATGGATCCTATTGGAATAGAAAACATTCCCTCCGGAAACAATTGCTTCATTATTCTCAATAAACAAACCTTCTTTATTCATACCTGTTGATAAGCAAATTTGTCCGGCATAACCGATAATTGCTGTAGGAACGCTCGAATCGCTCGGATTAAAAACTGTTATCGTTATAAATTCAGCAAAACGTTTAAAATAATTCACGTAATCAAAGTTACGGCCAAATACAAGCGGCCCGCCAGATGTATAATCATCCCAAGCTACTAAAGAAGAACAACCGAAATTGCTTAAAGTATTATTAACGTAAGAAATCGCGATTATCTGATCTAATATAATTAATTTATTTACATCCATTTTTGAAGTCTCAGCCATGCCATAAATAATTTCTTTAAAGCGCTTTGGGTAAGTATCAAATATGGTTTCAGCGATATCTTCTATTTCCTGATACTCCAAATCTTCTCTTCGTAAAAGATTCTTTTCAATAGCGAGTTTATAGAAATTATTTAATTCCTCCTTCATTAATGCGCCGTACTGTCGGCCCATATTCCTGTAATCACCATTTAATTGAAGAAGGTCAAATTTGCCGATTTTATAGCGCTTTCCGCCTTCAAAAGAAGAATGAAAGATAGGGTGGGAATTATCAGAATAAGAAAGGGTTAAAAGGCTTAAGAAAATAATAACTGTTAAAAATATTTTCTTCATACTACAATTATAAACTTAATACTTTTATTGTCAATAAAAACGGATAAAAAAATGGGCGGTTCTATTTTTCTAGAACCGCCACAGTTTTTAATATTTTTATACTTGAGCGGCTACAAAACTAATCTTTTGAGAATAATTTTTAGCCGGGCCGCTCAAGTATTTCGCTCCAAAACTTCTGGTGTTACCCGAGGAGCTCATTTATTTCCGCCTCTACCACCGCCCCTATGCGCTCCACCACCTCTTGGCCCTCCACCTGGAGCACCTTGATGCATAGCACCGCTATCCCTCATATCGCGCTTAAGTTCTCGTTGGTCATTTTTAAGCTCACGCGTATCTCTCTTGAGTTCTTTAAAATCCCCTTGCCTAAGGTCATTTTTAATTTCTCTTTTATCTTGCTGAATCTCTCTTCGTTCAGCCTGAACCTCTCTTTTATCCCTTAAATCAGGGCTTGCACCCGGACCGCCTTGTGGCCCCGGCTGATTTTCCCAATTAGTTCCCGGACCGCCCTTTGGGCCTGGAGGATTATTGTCTCTGTCTTTCCATGGCCTTCTGTCAGGGCCTGCTCCTGGACCTCCCTGAGGCCCCGGCTGATTTTCCCAATTAGTTCCCGGACCGCCCTTTGGGCCTGGAGGATTATTGTCTCTATCCCTTCTCGGAGGCAAATATCCTTCTTGACGGCCTTCTTTAAAATCCGATCTAATTTCCTGGCGAGCATCTTGTAAACCCTTTAAATCCTGTTGTTTTTGCTGAACATTCTCTTGATGCGTTGTTTTAAGCTGTTCTCTTATTTCTCTTGCTTTTTCAAAATCACCTGATTGTATAGCCTGATGCATCTGGTCACGCAAATTCTTTTCTTCTTGTTTTGCTTCCTGAGCATTACTTTTAACTCCTTCTTTTAAACTTTGAATCTGTTCCTTATCAGATTTTAAATCTTGTTTCCATTCTTGCTTACCTGAAACTTCAGAACTCGCTACAGTTGCAGATGTTTCCTCCTGCGCAAATACAGTTGTCGCGCAGAAAACAAAACTAAAAACACTTGAAACAACCAACGCCTTCTTTACCATCTTCACCTTTTCCTCCTCTCTTGTATTTATCATTTAGTTTGCACGCCCCAGATATCTTTAGCATACTCCCTGATTGTCCTATCTGACGAGAATCTTCCGGATTTAGCAACATTAATGATAGACTTCTCAACCCAACTCTTTTTATCTTTATAAAGCTTAGCCACTTTATCCTGAGTTGCACAATAATCCTCAAAATCAGCACAAACAAAATAGGTATCCGTGAAAATTAAATGGTCAGTAATCGGGCGAAATATATCCAACTCTTTGGTAGAAAAATAATTCCCCTGGATAAGCCAAATTATCTCTTTTAAAAGCGCAGAACTCTGGATAAAACTCTGAGGCTGATATCCCGATCGTTTTAATTGATTAATATCCTCTACGCGTTTTCCAAATATAAAAATATTTTCCTTCCCTACCGCCTCGGCTATCTCAATATTTGCACCATCGTATGTGCCGATAGTAAGAGCGCCATTAACCATAAACTTCATACAACCCGTTCCGGAGGCTTCTGTGCCCGCTGTTGAAATCTGTTCTGATAAGTTACTTGCGGGAAAGATCTTTTCTGCTAAAGAAACATTATAATCTTCCAAAAACACTATTTTTAACAAACCGTTTATACTTTTATCATTATTGATTACTTCCGCAACATTGTTAATAAACTTAACAATTAACTTGGCCATGAAATATCCCGGTGCTGACTTTCCCCCAAAAATACAAGTACGAGGAACAAAAGAATTCCCCAAATTATTCTTTATAGTAAGATAACTTGCAATAGCATTAAACGCAAACAGTAACTGCCTCTTATATTCATGCATCCTTTTTACCTGGACATCAAACATAGAATCAGGATCAATTACTATTTTGTTATTTTTATAAATATAATCGGCTAAATATTTCTTGTTTTCTTCTTTAACGCTCTGCCATTTTTTACAAAATGAGCTATCATTTACAAAATTAAGCAACTTTTCTGTTTCATTAAGGTCGGTTATCCATTTATCACCGATAGTTTCCGTAATTAAATTAGACAATCTATGATTTGCAGAAAGGAGCCATCTTCTTTGAGTTATGCCATTAGTCTTATTATTGAATTTTGCAGGAAAAATTAAATAAAAATCCTTAAACACATCAGCCTTTAAAAGCTCGCTATGAAGAGCTGAAACACCATTAACTGAAAATGAACCGATGACAGCAAGATACGCCATACGCACTAACTTAGGGTTTCCTTCTTCTATGATTGAAACTCTTCTTAAGATATCAATATCATTAGGGAATTTCTTTTTAATTTCTTCAAGAAACCTCCGGTTAATTTCATAAATAATTTCTAAATGGCGCGGTAGAAGTGTCTCAAAAAGAGCTACCGACCATTTCTCCAATGCCTCCGACATTACCGTATGGTTAGTATAGGCAAAAGTCTTTGTCGTAATCTCCCATGCAGCCTCCCAGTCTAATTTTTCAACATCTACAAGAAGGCGCATCAGCTCAACAATAGATATAGACGGATGGGTATCATTTAATTGGATAACAACTTTCTCGGGGAATTTTCTTAAGTCCTCATCATCTTCTTTAAACCTCCTGATGATATCCGCTAGTGAAGCTGCGGAAAAGAAATACTCCTGCCCAAGGCGCAAAGTTTTCCCACGGTCTATATTATCATTCGGATAGAGCACTTTTGAGATTACTTCTGACTCAATCTTTCGAAAAACCGCACGCTCATAATCTCCGGTATTAAAATAATCCAAATCAAAATCTTCAGTACTCCGCGCAGACCAAACTCTTAAAGTATTAACTATATCATTTTTATATCCGGGGACAGGCACATCATAAGGCCTTGCCAATACATCTTTGGTATCTACCCATCCAACGCAGAGTTTATTATTTTCATCATTGAACATATGTGTGCGCCCAAAGAATTTTACTCTTACAGTATATTCCTGGCGCTCAAAATCCCACGGATTCCCTTTGCTAAGCCAGGCATCAGGCAATTCAACCTGCCTTCCATTAATTATCTTTTGTTTAAAAATCCCGTAATCATAACGAATCCCGTAACCATAGGCAGGGATATTCAAGGTTGCCATTGAATCAAGAAAACAAGCAGCCAACCTTCCTAAACCGCCATTGCCTAATCCGGCGTCGCGTTCGCATTCACTTAAATCTTCTATCTCCAGCCCAAGCGACTCCATAGCCTCTTTAGCCTTTTCCCACAGCCCAAGATTAAACATATTTGTCTCAAGGAGCCTGCCGATTAAGAACTCAAGCGACAAATAATACACGCGCTTTACGTTCTTCTTGTGGTATCTTTCCTGAGTTACCAGCCATTTCTCAATCAACTCATCGCGCATTGTTAATGCAAGAGCTGTAAATTTATCTTCTTCTGTTGAATTATACTTATCTTTACCAAGCCGATATTCCAAATTGCTCCAGAAAGAAGTTTCAATACCTTTTTTTGTTGTATCCTTGTTAACTTTTACCCAATTATGGTTATTATTGTTTTCTTTTGTCTCCATCAAACCCTCCCTACCCCATGGTCTTGCGGAATTTCAAAGCACTAAAAATAATAACCGATATACCTATGAAAAATAAAGGGACAAGCTGCACCCAAAGGATGTCAATACCTACCCCTTTTAAAAATATACTCCTGATAACTTCCATGAAGTAACGTAAAGGATTAAAATAAGTAAACATTTGGATAAACTTCGGCATATTAGCAATTGGATATGCAAATCCTGACAACAAAACAGTCGGCATATAAAAAAGAAAAACCGACATCATTGCTTCCTGCTGAGTTGACGATATCGTAGAAATAAACAATCCAATCCCCAAGGTAGTAAACAAATAAATACTTGTAGAAAATAGCAACAAAGGTATGCTTCCTCTTAATGGTATATTAAACCAAAGCACGCCTAATATCGTAATAAGAGTAATCTGAACAAGCGCAATTGCAGCAAAAGGAAGAAGCTTACCAACAATAAGCTCAAGCGGCCTTAAGGGGCTTACTATCAACTGCTCCATAGTGCCGATTTCTTTTTCTTTGACTATCGCCATTGCTGTCAGTAACAGAGACATCATAGTTACAATTGTGGCAATTACTCCCGGAAGATAATAATTTCTTGAAACAAGATTTCCGTTAAACCATGCCCGGTCTTTTAAATCAACAAGTGGAATAGGCTTCATCCATCCGGACGACTCCGCCTCTTCCTTCATAAGCGCATACTGGGTACTGTTTACAATCGTATTAGCATAGCCCATAACAACCATAGCCGTATTTGAATCTGTGCCATCAAATGCCAACTGGATATTCCCTCCTCTTCCAGCGTTAAGATCCCTGCCAAAACCACGGTCAATATGGATTACCACACTTGATAAACCTTTATCTAAAACAAAATTCTGTTCTTTATCAGTATAAATAAAACGCTCGGGAATAAAATATTTGGAAAAAGTAAACCTGCGCAGAAGTTCACGGCTTTCTACGGAATTATCCTTATCGTAAATTGCAGTCGGGACATAATTAATATCTTTATTGGCAGCATAACCAAACAGGATTATCTGGATAAGAGGAGTAATAAAAATTACCGTCCGCATCCTCGGGTCGCGGAAGATTTGTTTAAACTCTTTAACTAAAATTGCCAATGCCCTTTCAAACAATTACGCCACCTTCTTTTTGAATTTCTTTATAGCCAAACTAAGCATAACAAAACCAAATAAGAATAGCAGCAATGTCTCATCCCATATAGTTTCCATACCATTGCCTTTTAAGAATAAATCCCTTAATACTACGATATAATAGCGCGCCGGGACTAAATAAGTAACTGCTTGCACAAATTTCGGCATGTTAAAAATCGGATAGATAAATCCCGAAAGAAGCAAGGTCGGTATCATTGTAGTCAGGCTTGCCAACTGGCTTGCCATTAATTGCGTCCGGGCAACTACAGAAATCCATATTCCCTGCGATAATGCGCCGGTTAAAAAGAAAGAACTAACGATAAAGAGCAAGAAATAACTTCCCCGGAAAGGGACATCAAATAGAAATCTTGCCATAACAACTCCAACCGTAAGGTCAAAGAAACCGATTACAAAATAAGGAATGAATTTTCCAATGATTAACTCCGGAGCTTTTACCGGAGTAGAAATCAATTGCTCCATTGTCCCCCTCTCCCATTCTCTGGCGATACAGATGGAAGTAAGTAATGAGGCTATAATCATAATAATCATCGCAATTACCCCGGGGACAATAAACCAGGTACTGGTTAAGCCCATATTAAACCAGACCCTTGAACGGGCATCAATGGTTTTAGTCGGCTTAATATCATTCTGGGTAAATATATTAGTTAAAAGCCTGACGTTATAAGTAGCAACTACGGAACGCACATAATTCATAGCAATAGTCGCGGTGTTAGCATCACTGCCATCTACTATCAACTGCAGGGGCGCGGTATTCCCCGAATTTATTAAACTAGAGAAATCCTTGGGGATAACCATCCCAAGCATAACCTTCCCGCTATTAATACTATGTTCAATATCGCGGTAATTATCCGTATATCCGACTATCTTAAAATATTTGGAATTTTTAAAATTAAGCAGGAAATTCCGCGTAAGCTCAGAAGAAGCATCCTGATTCCAAATAAGCGTAGGCACGTGGTCAATATCAAGAGAAAGCCCATAGCCGAAAATAAGCAACATAAACATCGGAATTCCCAAAGCCAGCCCTAAACTCCGCGGGTCACGCTTAATCTGGACAAATTCCTTCCAGGCTATAGACTTAATCCTTCTTAAGCTGCTCTTTATCATATTTTTCTATAGAATAAACAAACACGTCTTCAAGAGAAGGGAGTATTTTTTCAACGCTAAATTCTCCAACATTCTCTTTTTGCAAAAAACTCTTTATGGTTGGTATTGCCTTTACGCTATCATAAACAAGAGCATGAATATTTGCTCCAAAAAGGGCCGCATCTTTAACCCCTTCAATTTTACTTATCTCTTGAAGCCAATTCTGGGCTTGCGGCAAAACAATCTCAACTATTTCGTCTTTCATAATTTTAGTCTTCATTTCAGTAGGAGTGCCCATAGCAATAATTGTCCCGTGGTAAATTAAAACCATACGGTCGCAATTCTCAGCTTCGTCCATATAATGGGTTGTGACAAAAACAGTTACTCCATTTTTAGCCAAGCCTTTAATAACGCTCCAGAAATTAGCGCGGGTTATCGGGTCAACCCCCGAAGTTGGTTCATCCAAAAAAATGAATTTCGGCTTATGAAGAAGCGCACAACCTAAAGCCAAGCGCTGTTTCCATCCCCCGGCAAGCGTTACAGTAAGAGCTGACTCCATCCCTTCCAGTCCTGCAGTACGGACAGTCTCCTCTAAACGCTCCTTCTTTTTATCATTTGGAATCTTGTATATCCCGCTATAAAAATTAATATTCTCCTCAACGGTCAAATCATTATATAAAGAAAATTTCTGCGACATATAGCCGATGTTTTCTTTAATTTTACGCTGCTCTTTAATTATATCAAAACCCCCAACCCTACCCGATCCCGAAGTAGGAGGAATAATCCCACAAAGCATTCTTATGGTTGTAGACTTACCCGCGCCATTAGGGCCAAGAAATCCAAAAATTTCGCCTTGGTTAACTTCAAAATTAATTTTATTAACAGCGGTAAAACTGCCGAATTTTTTCTCAAGATTTTGTACACTAACCGCTATTGTTTCTGTAGGCATAGGGGGATTTATTTACTTTTTTCCTTTTCTTCGCATTCATTAATTATCTTCACAAACGCTTCTTCTAATGTCTTGGAATTGCATTCTTTCTTTATTTTTCCGGGAGTTTCACATCTTAATAGCTTGCCTTTATGCATCAGCCCCACCCTACCGCAGCGTTCAGCTTCATCAAGATAACAGGTTGAGCAAAAAATTGTTACCTTTTCTTTAAGTAATTCATAAAGGATATTCCAGAAATCCCTTCTTGAAACCGGGTCAACTCCATTGGTAGGCTCGTCTAGAAATAAAACTTTCGGGGTATGTATTAAAGCGCAGGCTAAACCTAATTTTTGTTTCATCCCTCCTGAAAGCTTACCGGCAAAACGTTCTTTAAAGGGGAGTAAACCGGAAAAACCAAGTAGGCGGTCAACTGCCTCCTCGCGATGTTCTTTACCAACTCCATAAACATCGGCGTAAAAATGGATATTTTCTAACACGGTTAATTCTTCATAAAGCCCGAATCGCTGCGACATATAAGCGATATTTTCTTTCAGGCTTTCAGCTTCTTTAACTGTATGCTTATTGTAAACCCAGGCCTCGCCTTCTGTGGGGTCCATAATTCCGGTTAGAAGCCGCATCGTAGTGGTCTTTCCTGCTCCGTCGGGCCCAACCAAACCAAAAATCTCCCCCTCTTCAACCTCAAGGTTAAGATGGTCAAGCGCAGTTAAAGCCCCGAATTTTCGGGAAAGATTTTCAGTTTTTATGGTAATCATTGATAAAAACTTACTCGATAATTATGTAGGCGTCAGCAGGCATCCCGGGTTTTAAATCCAAGCTTGAATTGTCAGCTCTAACCTTAATCCTGTAAACGTATTTTACTCTTTCTTCACTGGTCTGGATATATTTCGGAGTGAATTCTGCCTGGCTGGATATAAATGAAACGCGTCCGTCGTATTTTTTCCCTTTATAGCTATCCGTCTGAATATACGCTTTCTGGTTTAATTTAACTTTACCTAAATCAGTTTCGTTTATGTAAGCAGTAACCCAAACATCATCAAGGTTTACCGCGGTAAAAACCGGAGCACCCGCCTGCACAACTTCACCGGGTAGAGCGCTTTTTACAAGAACCCATCCATCAAGAGGGCTTGCCAAATCTGTCCACCCTAATTTTGTATTAGCCAATTCCAAAGAAGCACGCAATTGCTTAATATTTGCCGAATCAGTATCCATTTTAGTTTTTGCAGCATCCCTCTGCTGGGTGGAAATTGCGCCTGCCTTAAGAAGGTTTTCCGCTCTGATATAATCATCGGAGTCAAGCTTATACTGGTATTCCGCGTATTTTAAAGAAGCTTCTGCTTCGGCCTTAGTCTTGCTTAACTCATCTTTATTGAGCCGGGCGACGATATCGCCTATTTTAATAACCATACCTTCATCAGTTAAGAGCTCGGTAATCTGCCCCTCTACCCTGAAGGATATACGCACATCGTCTCCTTCAATATTTCCGGAAACTTTTACAACTTTCCCATTGCCATCCCGCGCCTTTAATATAAAAAACACCGCCGCAGAAATTCCGATAATTATTATTACTAATAAAAGAATAAATTTAATCTTTTTTTTCATCCCGCCCT
The DNA here is from genome assembly GCA_028715415.1 of Candidatus Omnitrophota bacterium. NCBI lineage: Bacteria > Pseudomonadati > Candidatus Omnitrophota > Candidatus Omnitrophota bacterium. The sequence continues at coordinate 58,684 of JAQURX010000011.1, forward strand.
TACTTAATTCTAGGCTCATTTTTCCCCTCCTCTACTACAACAGCCCTGCCCATGGTCCTGTCAAGTTTTGCTTTTGCCATAATATAATCATAGATGCCGGAAGCAAGGTTATTTTCCACTTGAGCCAAAGACACCTGCGCATCCAGCACATCCAAATTTATCCCCACACCATTATCATAACGGACATTTGAAATCCTTAAAGCCTCTTTCGCATCCTCCAGGTTATCCTGCTGCGATTTTATAATAGAAGCTTGTTCTTTTAAATCAAGGCAAGATTGCCTTACGTCAACTGCCACCTGATCGGACAAGTTTTCTTTACCGATAACCGTTTGCATATATTGCGCCCGGGCCGCGTCTACTTTTGCCTTTGTGGAAAATCCATCAAATATAGGTATACGTATGGCAAAACCTAAGTTCCAATAATTATGCCTAGTATTAAACATGTTCCCCGGGTTATTTGAAATGTAATTATACTCCCCCGTTGAATCAATCTGAGGAAGCCATCCTGCGCGCGCGTATTTAATCCCCCACTTGGCAATATCAATTCCCAAAGATTTCAAAATCATCTCCGGCTCATTCAGATAGGCCTCTTTTAGAAAATCCTGCTCTTTTATTTCCAAAGGTTCATACAATAATTTATCATTAATAACAATCTTCCCGCCGACTTTAACTCCGAGCAATTTATCCATCTCCGCAATAATCAGATCTATCGCATTCTGCGCGTTTATAAGTTGCGGCAGGAGCAAAGAAACCTGTACTTTTGACTGCAGGCAATCAAATTTTGAAGCAGTCCCCTGTTCATATTTATGTTTTACATTTATATAATGATCTTCTGCCTGCCGCACAAGGTCTTCAGCAATGCGTTTTGTCTCATAGGCAAGCAAAAGCCCGTAATAAAGCCTTTTAGCATCAAGCTCAACGTTAAGCTTTGTCGCTCGGAGTGTTTCCGTCTGTTCCTTTAAAGCAAGTTGAGCCTGCCTTAAGGCAGCAACATTAGCCCCGCCATTATAAACTGTCTCATTAACACTAACTCCCATGCTATTATTATCAACATATCCGGAAAATATCCGCGGGTCCTTCTTGCTCCCTGCGGTAGAAGAGTTAAGGACTGCGCTATTGTGTGTATAGCCGGTATTAAAATCAACTTTTGGCAGGAATTCGCTCCTTGCGTTTAAGATATCAGCGCTTGAAATTTCAAGGCCGTACTTTTGAATTTTAATATCTTTATTATTCTTATATGCGATTGTGATTGCTTCTTTGAGCGTGGAGAGCGTCAATTCTTCAGTTTTATTCTCTTGGCAAAAAGCGTAAGACGCTATGCCAAATAGTAAAAAAGCGAAGATAATCAGAAAGGTTGAAAGGCTGCTTGATTTCTGAACAATTGTTTTTAATTCTTTATAAAAAGCATATTTGGTATTTGCATTAAAATACCGCGCGTTGGCTTTATAACTGCTATGCAAAACCCCCTGCTTTTCAAGGTTATAGAGCGTCCGCTGAAAAACTCCCGGCTTCTTTTTTAAAATCCTTCCTAATTCCTGTATATAGAACTCTTCGGTGGGATGTGCGTAGAAAACTTTTAAGAGCTTAAGGGTATTTTTGGAAAGCTGCATTTAGCTTTTGCCTTCTAGTTATATTCTATTTGCATATGAATATATCTTTATTGCATATAATTATATGCAAGTAGCATAATCTTGTCAAGATTTTTTTTCCTTGCAAATCTAATTTTACACGGCTATAATTAATTTAACTACAAAACTGGAGGTAAAATGAAAGGTATTATCAAAATTTTTACGTTTTCATTAGTTTTTGCTATTATGTTTTGCGCCCTCTCTTATGCTGAATCACCGAATATCCAAACCTTGGTTGATAATTTTCAGAAGTCAACTGACTTACAACGAAGCCAGATATTAAAAGATATCTTGGGTAAAGAAATCTCCTCCAGCGGGCTTGTTAGCAATGCAGGAGAGTATGATTTCTTTGATATAGTAGACGACATAAAAGGAACATATTACCAGGTGTCTACTGACCAGCAGAAAACTAAAAACAACATCCCCTATCAGATTATCTACCTGTTCAAAGACAAAGATAAGGTCAAAGATTTAGATAAAGGCACAAATATTCAAAAAGACGGCAAGATTGTAAGAATTGAAGATGAACGCCTCCAGATTGCCGTATGGATTCTCTGCGCAGACCTAACCGAAAAAGATAAAGCACTAATAAAGTAAAATAAAAAGGGCGGTTCAATTTTTTGGACCGTCCTTTAGTTTTACCTATTATGTATGCAATATGAATATATTTATATGCTCACTGCATATAAAATTTAACCTAAGCTTAAGCCCTTCTTCGTATTGCTCTTAAGCAAAAATATCTTATCTTTTGGCCTTAAGGAAAATGGCAACTTAATCCCGGTTGTCTGCCCCCTTCTTGCAATCCTAACCGGCTTATGCTGTATCTGAATCTGGCCCACTACTGCTGTCATCGCAGGAGTGGTTTTTCCAGAAACCAAGATTTTATCACCTTTTTTTAATTCGTCATTTCTTATAACTAACTGCGCAACATTTATCTTTTTATAAAACTTCTCTACTTGCCCCACAAATATCTTCTCAAAACTACTCTTTCCTCCTGAAAGCCCGCTAATTTTAGGAGGTGAAAAATAAAATCCTTCAGAGAAACCCCTATTGTAAACACTAGAGAGTTTTTTCTTTAAGGACACCTGAAGTGCATCAGTCAATAAACCTTTTTTATATGCATCAATTGCTTTTCTGTAAACTGAAGTAACTACAGACACATATTCAGGGGTACGCATCCTTCCTTCTATCTTAAAAGCGCTTACTCCCGCACTGACTAATTTATTAATATGCTCAATCATGCATAAATCCTGCGCGCTCATTATGTAATCCGAACCTAAGACATATTCATTGCCCAGCTCAATATCCTTTATTAAAAATTCTCTCCTGCAAGGCTGTACACATTCTCCCCTATTCGCTGACTTACCAAACAGGTCATGCGAGAAAAAACACCTGCCCGAAACACTCACGCACATTGAGCCATGAACAAATGCCTCTAACTTACAATCTATTTTTTCGCGCTTTATCTTCTGCGCTATTTGCTTAATATCCTCAAGGCTGCATTCTCTTGCAAGCACTATACGCTTAACTCCAAACGAACAAAAAAACTTTAAGGAAATAAAATTTGATACACTCGCCTGTGTTGAAAGATGCACCGGGAGGCCTGCCTCAAAAGCCTTACTTAACACTGCCATGTCCCAACAGATAACCGCATCAACTTTCGCTTTCTTTGCCTCAAGCAACATCACATCAAGTTTCTCTAAATCCCTTTCATAAATAATGGTATTTAAAGTCAAATACCCTTTTCTTTTATGTTTATGCAGCAAAGCCATGACTTTTTTTATTTCTAAGATATCAAAGTTCGGGGCAGTTTGGCGCATGGACAAATTCCTTAGCCCAAAATACACCGCGTCTGCTCCTGCTTTAACTGCGCTCTCCAAAGACGGCCAATCCCCTGCAGGCGCAACTAATTCCGGGATAATTTCAATTGGTTTTTTCATAATTATTTAAGGAAGGCTTTTAGCTTGCGGATTATATCCTGAACAGTTCTCGCTTGCGCAAATTCCACAGCAGCAGTATCAGGGACTGTTACATTAAATTCTTTCTGCAGCTCTAATAATAATTCAATCCTTGCTAAAGAATCAAAACCTAAATCAATCTCAAGATGATCAGTTAGATTTACTTTTCTCTTAAGCCTTTGAGACAAAAATCTAAGCACTTTTTCTGCCTCGGGCAGCTGGGCTATTTCTCTATCTACCTCCTGCTGCTCAATTGTCCCTTGAGTTGTTTTCTTTAATGATTGGAGCTGCCTTTCAACCTTATGCCGCATAATCTTACCAAGTGCGGTCCTTGGCAAGGGTTTATTGCTGATAACCAGCCCTCTTACGCGCTTATACTCGCTTAAATCTCCTGAAAATGACTTAAAATCATCCCTGATAGCTTGTTCAATTGATTCCTGGCTGGCTCCACCCGGAAAACTTTCAAGGTTAGGAACAACAACCGCGACGAGTTGCTTGGATTTCTCAACAAATCCTTTTTGAGTTAAAGCAAGCACGCATACTTCTTTTACATAACGGCTTAAACTATAATGGCTTTCTAATTCTTCAAGGCTTACCTTTTTCCCGGAGCTTAATACAACAAGTTCATCACGCCTCCCAAGGATATAAAGATAGCCCTCCTTATCAAAGTATCCGATATCTCCGCTTAAGAACCATCCTCCTAAAAGAGACCTACTGGTTATTTCGGGATTTTGATAGTAACCCAGCATAACATTTGGCCCTTTAATTGTTATCTCACCGGCTCCCTGCCTGTCTAATTGAAAAAGCTTAACCTGTACACCGGGAAGCAATTTACCAACCGAGCCAATCCGGTAATTACCCGGAGAATTCCATGCAACAATCGGTGAAGTCTCAGAAAGGCCGTATCCTTCCAAAAGGGTAAAACCCCACTTAAAGAAATCAAGCGTAATTTCTTTATCAAGATGCGCTCCGCCTGTAATCATAACTCTTAAATTCGGCGAAAAAGAATTATGCAGCTCCTTCAATAAAACCCCGGATAAATTAACTTTTAGATACTTGCGTAAAGCCCAAGATACTTCCATAACAACTCTTAGAAACAGGCGCTTTAACACAGGCAGTTTATTAAGACTGTCTTTTATCCGGTGATGGAATACTGAAAAAATCTGCGGGACTCCTGTCAAAACAGTAACATGCGCTAAATTCATGCATTCCCGCAGGTCTTTCGGGTTCATCGTGGGAGGAAAAGTAATTTTAGCCCCAAACAAAAGCGGCAAAATACACGTAGTCATCAATGCATATGAATGATAAAAAGGCAAAAGGCAAATAAAGCTATCGGTTGTCTTAAGAGAACCCACCTTAGCTATTCCGGATGCATTAGAAATCAAATTCCTGTGCGAAAGCATAACAACTTTAGACGGCCCTGATGTACCGGAGGTAAAGAAATAAACCGCTGCTTGATTTTTAAAAGGCAGTGTTTGCCCGGAACGCTCCTGATTAGAAGAATTGTGTATCTGTTCACTAACTTCAGCATCATCAACAACAATTACCGAGATATATTTTTTTATCTCTTTAATAAGTGAAGATGCTTTCTCCAAGTTATTTTTATCACAAATCAATATCTTTGGGTTACAATGAAACACTCTTTCCTGCAGTTCTTCTTCAACAAGGGTAGTATCAAGCGGGACAGCGATTGCTTTCAAATACTGAATCGCCATAAAAGCAGTTGCCCATGCAGGAGAATTATTAAGCAGAATATCTACTTTATCGAGCTCTCTTACACCCTGCTTATAAAGAAAATTCCCTAACCGCACAACCTCATCGTGTAATTGCGCGTAGCTGGAGAAACAATACCCTGCTTGCGTCTTATAATAAATGGCGGGCGCGTCAGGTTGTCCTTTTACCCTGTCCCGGAAAATATCGTACAAGCCCGGCTCAGAAAACCCGGCTGTTTCTTTTTTATTTAATTCCGGCCAAAAGTCCCGCTCAAGGCCATCAAGAAGGTAAGTATCAAATACATCGGGGAATTTAACACGTATAGAATTTTCTATCTCCTCAACTGATGCCAGATAAGGCCGCACCGGGCCATAAAAATCAACTTCCTCTCCTATCGGATGGAATAAAAATCCATTAAGCTTAAGCAGTGTCCATAAAGAAGGTTCCATAACCGCGTACCAATATTTTACCCCTCTTCGCTTGCTCTCCTGATAAATCTCGCGATACATACCAAAAATCATTGGCCTTATACGCTGGCTGCGCGGAGAATCTTCCTCAACTTGCTCTTCAGGAGGAGAATGAAAAAGCCCGTCATTAACGCGGCGGCGGTATTCTTTACTGATAACCAAACGCGATATCTCAGCTATTTGCTTGCTCGGGAGGCTGTCTTTATTAATACTTAAGACATTCCCACAATGCTCCTCAAGAGGAAAACCCAAAGGCGAGCTTAAAATAAGGCGGGCAGCTCCAATAATTCCCTTGCTATCCTCAACCGCAAACTGAAGCGAATAAGGGTCGTATTTATCGTGCTCTTTTGCTTCCGGATAATCCTCTTCTTTAATAAACTTGCATTCCCGGCAGTATACCTGATAGCGAAGGGCAAAAATATCACTAAGTTGATCTTTTGAATCAACAACCCGATATGTAAAACCAGTATTTCCTATTACTTCTCTATGCATTATAAACCTCTTTATTAATATATTCTGGCATGAATACAAATTTTGTCAACCCTGATTACTGTACAATTCTATATTATCCCGCGTCTGCCTTGTCTTGTTTCTCGCAGGGACGTTCGCCAGCCCCAGCGTGGCTGGCTCACTCTCGAAAATTCTCGCTCTGCCTACATTTATTTAGCGGGGCAACCATGCCCGCTCGAATTTCCGGAAGCCCTGCTGCGAACCAAGCCAATCCTCCCGAATATATAATGAGGCAATGTTTATGAAAGGTAAGTTTATCACATTTGAAGGTTCAGAAGGATGCGGCAAAAGTACGCAATCAAAGCTACTTTACCAATATTTAAAAGATAAAAAATATCCTGTGGTTTATCTGCGTGAGCCGGGAGGGGTAAGAGTAAGCGAGAAGATTCGTGAACTTTTGCTTAGCCCTGAAAGTGATATTTGTCCTGAAGCAGAGACTCTTCTATATATGGCTGCCCGGGCTCAGGTGGTTAATGATATTATTAAGCCTGCACTTTTAAAGGGGAAGATTGTGATTTC